>JABLXG010000016.1 GCA_013178165.1 Anaerolineae bacterium | reverse complement strand
ATGCGCCTCACCCGGTTCGATCGGGCTGTGTACTCTGGCCATAAACTGCGAACTCCTTAACTGTGCTGCATCGATACTGCAGAGTAATGCTGCACCTCATCCTGTCCTGCCGGGCAAAATCCGGAGGGCAAGCCGGGTTTGATACCATAATGAGTCAGGGTCTGGTTTACTCTAAATTTGTGTTGCCCCAAAGTCAGACTCTGGCGAATCTGGCGGAGTAAATCCGGGTGCTTGCGTTTGCCATAATTCATGCTACCATCAAAAAGAATTGTTTTCCCCCCTTTTTGTATTCGTCATGGCTTCCTCAGGAGACGAGACATGCGCAAGTCTATCTTAATATTCATGTTGATTTGTCTTGTTCTGGGTGGAATGTCAACGCTTTCTGCTCAGGAAGGCAAGACGCTGATTGATGCTTTCCCCGCTGATCCGACGACGTTCAATACGGTCACCTGGGTTGAGGGGGTAGATTCCTACGCCCAGGACCTCATCTTCCCTTCACTCGTGCGGACAAATGTAGATACCGGGCAACCCGAACCCTACCTGGCAGAATGGGTAGTCTCCGAGGATGGCCTGACCTATACCTTTACCATCCGCGAAGATGCCGTCTGGAGCGATGGTGTGCCCATCACCTCAACAGACGTAGCCTTCACGTTGAACGCCATGTTCAGCGACAAGGTACAGACTTTCAGGACGATCAGCGGACTTGACTCGATCAATATCATCGACGACAAACACTTTGAGATCGTCTTGAAGGCCCCCACCTGTGGCTTGTTCAGCCAGATCGGGATCGGGATCATGCCCGCCCACAAGTTCGCCCCCGATTACAGCGACTTCATGACCTCGGAGTTCAACGTGCGCCCTGATGTCAGCGGCGGCCCGTTCATCCTGACCGAGCGCCTGGCGGATGAATTCATCCGCTTTGAAGCGAACGATACTTTCTTCATGGGAAGGCCGCAGATTGACCAGTATCTGATCAAGATCATCCCGGATCCTACAGTACGTCTCCAGGCTCTGGAAAGTGGTGAGGCCGATTACGCAGTGGGGTTGAGCAGCGAACAGATCGCGCCGTTTGTGGACAACCCCAATTTCGTCCTTCACCCGAGAGAAGCCAACGGTTGGCGGGTAATTCTGTTTAACCTCGCTGATCCGGCCCAGCCCATGCCGGCACGCGATGAGAATGGCAACCTGATCGAGCAGCCGCCTCACCCCATTCTTGGTGATCCCCGGGTCCGCAAGGCCCTGATCATGGGGTGGAACCATGATGATGGCGTCCTGCTGACCGGCGAAGGCGCTCGCCGCCTGGTCGGCCCGGTTGCCCCAATCCTGACTGACGCCTACAACAACAACCTGGAACTCTATCCCTACGATCCCGAAGCCGCCGCCGCCCTCCTTGACGAAGCTGGCTGGGTCCTCAATGGCGATGTCCGGGAGAAGGACGGCGTCCCGCTGGCGCTGGAGGTGGTGTATATCGCCGGCTTTGGGGATTACGCGGCTGTCCTCGCCGACTACTGGTCAGCCTTGGGGGTTGACGTCACCCTGACCACCGGTGAGCAGGGCGTGATCATCAATGAGTACGTCGCTTCACAGACCTTCGACGTTTTCATCATTCAGGCCGCCTGGCCAGAGCCAACACCGGATGTCTTGTTGAACTTCATGTGGAACAGCGTCAACGACTTCGGCACGAACTTCGGCTCGTTCGTCAACGAGGAGTTCGACAGCATCCTAGCCGAACTGGCGACCGCAGACTGTGCCATGGAAGCCCGCCAGCCGCTCTACTACCGGCTGCAGGAAATCCTTCACGAGACCGCGGCGGCTGACTTCATCAGCACTACTGTAGACTATGTAGTCACCAGCGCGCGTATTGGCAATGCCCGGTTTACGGCCTGGGGATATTCGCCGACCTGGGAATGGACGCTCAACGACTAGCAGCGTCGGCAGTTGCATGATCCCGGGGAGGGACACGCCAGGGGGTGTGTCCCTCCCCAATTATGCCGGACGGTATCGCACTTATGGAGGATAAGATGAAAGAACTGGCAGGTTTCGCCGAATTCGTCAACGAGATCATGCAGCACTGGCAGGTTCCCGGCGTTGCGGTTGGCGTTGTCAGGGATGGCGAACTGGTCTACGCCGAGGGCTTTGGCTACCGGGATGTTGAGCGCCAGCTGCCTGTAACCCCCGAGACGATCTTCGCCATCGGTTCATGCACCAAGGCCTTTGCCGCTACCAGCGCCGGGATCATGGTCGACGACAAAAAGCTCGACTGGCACACGCCGATCCGGAAATGGCTGCCCACCTTTGAACTCCAGGATCGATTCGCCACCGAGCGCATGAATCTGGCCGATCTGCTCTGCCATCGATCCGGTCTGCCACGGCACGATGTACTCTGGTACAACTCAACCGCCAGCCGGGAAGAACTCATTGAGCGTCTGAAATACCTGGAGCCGAGCAAAGACTTCCGCACCTTCTGGCAATACCAGAATCTCATGTACGTGACGGCAGGGTATCTGGCCGGGCACGTCAATGGGACCAGCTGGGAAGAGCTTGTCCAGCAGCGCATCTTTGATCCGCTGGAGATGACCAGCAGCAATTTCTCCGTAGAAGTCTCGCAGCAGACTGATAACCACGCCCTGCCCTATGAAACTGACCACAAGACCAGGCAGCGCGAGCGGATCCCCTTCCGCAACATCGATGCGGTAGGCCCGGCGGGATCGATCAACTCCAACATCATCGACATGGCCAACTGGGTGATCATGAATCTCAATGGCGGCGAATTCAAAGGCCACCGGATCATCGCCGAAGATACACTCAAGGAACTCCATTGCGCCCAGATGCCCCTTGTTCCTGAGGCCATGCTGTACCCGCCGCTCGAAACTCACCCCGAAGTGGGACAGGCCAGTTACGGCTTCGGCTGGTTCGTCCAGAATTACCGCGGTCACCGCTGGGTGCACCACGGTGGCAATATCGATGGTTTCTGCGCCCTGGTGTCATTGCTGCCACAGGAAAAGCTCGGCCTGGTCGTCCTGACGAATCTGGATGGGGTGGCGGCGCTGCCGATCACCTGCCATGCCATGGATCTCCTGCTGGGCCTCCAGCCGATCGACTGGAACGCCCTCTGGCAGGACTTCTACAACAAGATGCTGGAAGGCGCTGAGCAGGCTAACCAGAAGCTGATGGACTCCCGGATTCCCGATACCAGACCGTCCCACCCGCTGGCTGATTACGCCGGCGAATATGTGCACCCCGGCTATGGCGTGCTGACTGTTGAATGTCGTGGTGAGGAACTGGTAGCCATCTATAACCGGCTGGAAATGCCGCTGACCCATCATCATTACGATGTATTCCTGGCCAAAGCGAAACTAACCCCTGCTTACCTGCCGACTACCTTCTCAATCGGCATTGACGGATCGGTCAGTGCGGTTACGCTCCCGCTTGCGCCGGGCGTGAAAGCCATTGAGTTCACCCGGAAGCCCTCTCCGGCGCCGGTCTCAGAGGGTCAGACCACTGAAGCGTAGTAGCTATGAGCAACCTCATCCTCCGCGAAATTCGAACCATGCCAGAGTTCAGGGCGTTGCTGGAACTCCAGCAAGCCATCTGGGGGATGCCGCCTGGCGAGGCCACCTCACCGTATGTGATGAACGCGGTTGTCCACAACGGTGGCGTCGTCATCGGCGCAGAAGTCGATGGACAGCTGGTGGGATTCTGCTTCGGTTTTGTCGGCTGGCGGGATGAAGGCAAACTGCTCTGGTCACACATGACCGGTGTCTTGCCGGAATTCCGCGACCAGGGTGTCGGTTTCCGGCTCAAGCATGCGCAGCGCCAGTGGGCGCTTGAACATGGCTTTACCGTCATCGGCTGGACCTTCGATCCCATGCAGCGTGGCAACGCCAACTTCAATTTCCGCCATCTAGGAGCGATCGCCAATACCTACCATGTCGATCTGTATGGCGAGATGACCGACGAAATCAATGCCGGGCTGGCCAGCGACCGGCTAGAAGTCAGGTGGTTGCTCAATGATGAACGCGTGGTAGCCTCAGCGGAAAACCGGCCGCTGGAAAGACCGGATATCCCATTTGACAAAGCAGCGTTTGTCCTGCGCGCCAGTGAGGGCGATACGCTGATCTATTCCCCGGAGACAGCATTTGAGCATTCCATCTGCTTCATCGAAATACCCTACCAGCTTAATGCCCTGAAACGCAGCAACATCGGCCTGGCCCAGCGCTGGCAACTGGCGTTACGCCAGGCCATGCAGGCGGCATTCCAGCGAGGGTATGTCGCCGTGGATTTCGTGACCCGGGAGGAAAGAGGCTGGTATGTCCTGAAGCGCCTGGAACCGCAGTCGCAACCGTAGCGCTTGTCGACCGGTTCGGAATGGCTGCTGCTGTATCGGCACAGCATATTCGCCTGGATGCCCTGATGGGCAATTAATCCTGCCCTCAACCTACAGGAGGACTCATGAGCCAGGAAAAGTTCGAGAAGGTCGTCCAGATTGTCAGAAACATGATGGAAGAGCATCATGTGCCCGGTGTGGCAGTAGGGCTTGTCCACGGCGATCAGACCTTTACAGCCGGTCTGGGCGTGACCAGCGTGGACAACCCGCTGGCAGTCACCGACGAGACCCTGTTCCAGATCGGATCGATCTCCAAGACCTTCACTGCCACGGCCGTCATGCGCCTTGTCGAAGCGGGCAAGCTCGACCTTAACGCGCCCGTCCGGCACTACCTGCCCGGCTTCCGCGTCGCCGATGAATCGGTCGCTGCGACCACCACGGTGCGCCACCTGCTGACTCATAGCACGGGGTGGGATGGCGATGTCTTCACCGATACCGGTACCAACGATGACGCGCTGGCAACCTACGTGGAAAAGCTGGCCGGAGTAGAACAACTGGCGCCGCCGGACACCCTGTTTTCCTACAACAATGCCGCCTTCAGCATCGCCGGGTTGTTGATTGAGAAGGTGACTGGCAAAACCTACGAGGCGGCGATCAAGGAACTGATCTTTGCGCCGCTGGGCATGGAGCGCTCGTTCTTTTTTGCGCGCGATCTGCTGACCTTCCGGTTCGCGGTAGGGCATGTCGTCATTGACAATGCTCCCCGGGTTCAGCGCCCCTGGGAACTCCCTCGCGCCGTCAATCCTGCCGGCGGGATTACCTGCCATATCAGGGACCTGCTGCGCTATGCCCGTTTCTACATGGGCGATGGGACCACAGAGGACGGAACGTGTCTGTTAACTCCGGAATCAATGCAGCTGCTGCAGACGCCCACCTTCCCCATCAACGACTTTGATGGCGATGTGGGTCTGAGCTGGTGGATCAAGACACTCAACGGCGTCAAGTTCATCGAACACGGCGGCACCACCCTGGGGCAGAACAGCAGGCTGGTGATCGCTCCCGCCCGGCAGTTTGCCATAGCAATCTTGACCAACGGGGATCATGGCAGGATGCCCATCGACGAGGGTGTCAAGCTGGCGCTCAGGGAATTCCTCGGCGTTGAGGAACCTGCTCCCACACCCATCGACGTCACTCCTGAGCAGTTGCAGGAGTATGTGGGCAAATACGCCCGCCCGGCGATGAGCTTTGATGTCACCCTGCAAGATGGCTCCCTCTTCGTGTCGATTTCGCAGAGCGTCGAGCTGGAGACAGAGGAAAAACCACCGGCGCCTCCGCCTATCAAACTGGCAATGTGTGGCAAAGACCAGGCATACCTCACCGAAGGCATCTATAAAGACATACGGGCGGAATTCCTCCGCAGGGAAGATGGCCGCATTGGCTGGCTGCGGCTGGGCGCGCGGATCAACAAACGTATCGAATAATCTGCTGACCAACCACAATGCCGGGACGTATGTTCTCCCCCGCTGCACCCGTACCCGGACGCTAAGGAGTTCCGCAAAAAAGATGAGTTCCGGCCTGGCCAGGACGGTGCGCCTGGCGAGCCGGAACTCATTCTGTGCTTTCGGGCAATATACCGCACTCCACCGAATACTGACTGCGCCATCTTGCTGGCGACCCGCCCTCCGTAACAGGCATCTGCCAGGTGCATCAGCGCTGCATTCGGAATACCGCCGGAGAAGGCCTCAAGCGCCCCTGGCAGACAGCCGATCGTGAGCGAAACCAGCACTACCAGCGCCAGGCGCTGGCGGCAAAATCCGGGCGCAATCTCTGAGGCAAAAAGCCTTACAATGGTAGAAAGCAGTGAGGTTCAGGAGGGCTGCCATGACCGGCGTCAGGGTTGGCAAGGTCACCCACTACTTCGACCGTATCCGTGTGGCTGTGGTTCAGCTGGAGCGGCCTCTGGCCGTTGGCGACCACGTCCAGTTTGTCAAGCGCGGCTTTGTCCTGTTTGAGCAGGATGTCACCTCCATGCAGGTCAACCACCAGAACATCACGTCAGCACAGGCGGGGGACGAAGTCGCTATCCGGGTCATCGAGGAAGTCAACCGTAACACGGAGGTGTATAAGCCGTAACCGGCAGTTCAACATGACTGTTGCCCGGCCCATTTAATTCCCCCCCGACAGTCAGGCTACGGCAGTACAAGAGCCCCCACACCAACGTTGTTCGCCCCCGGCGCATCTACTCTCTGAGCCGGGGCCTCTGTATTGTTGCGCCCCGCGCCAACAGCAGGCACGATCCTCACTGTCCGCAGGCTTACAGGTGCATAGCACTTGCGTGAACGGTCCATTTCCATTTGTGAATATCCTCACCCAAATTGACGTGAAAGCAAACTCTTCCCTATAATAGATTATACGGTTGCACTGCTGTCTGGCTGGCCATGCGTTGAGGGTCAGGGGGAACCATGGCTCCAGCAAACCAGAGGGAAGGCCTACCGACCGGCGCTGTGATGGTCGTCGGTGGAGGCATCGGGGGTATGCGCGCCGCCCTGGATCTGGCGGATGCCGGGCTGCGCGTGTATCTTGTGGAGCAAACGCCCTGTCTAGGCGGGCGGGTAGCGCAACTTGGTTTTATGTTTCCCCAGCACGATTGCGTGCTCTGCCGGGGTACCCCGGATCATGGTTACGGCTGCACCCGCCCCTCCATCTCCCCCGCTTACATACCCCACAATCAGCATCCCAACATCACCGTTCTGACTGGCACGCACGTCCTAGACGTGCAGGGCCAGGCCGGCGATTTTACTGTTTCACTGCGCCAGGACCCGCGCTATGTCGATCCGGCGCGGTGTACCGGTTGCGGGCGTTGCACTGAAGTCTGCCCGGCTGAGCTTCCTGACCCTTACCAGCAGGGCATGACCCCCCACAAGGCGATCCACAAAGTAGCCGCCCGCGCTGTGCCAGACACTTACGTGATCGAGCGGGGGCCATATTGCGTCTCCTGCAACCGTTGCGCTGATGCCTGTCCCAGCGCCGCTATCGATCTGTCCGAACAGCCCCGATTGCTGACTGTGGAAGTGGGCGCTCTGATCCTGGCTCTGGGCTTCCAGATTTATGATCCCACACCACTGGAAGAACTGGGCTACGGTCGTTACCCCAACGTGCTGCACGCTATGCATTACGAACGGCTGGCCAGCCGCTCTGGACCGACAGAGGGCATCGTGATCCGACCCTCTGATCATCAGCGCCCGCGCTCTATCGCCTGGCTGCAGTGCATCGGCTCCCGCGATCAGCAAAACCGCTATTGCTCCTCCATTTGCTGTATGGTGGCGACCAAAGAGGCGATGCTGGCCAAGCAGCGTTTAGGCAGTGATGTCAACTGCACGATCTTCATCATGGATGAACGCGCCTTCAACAAGGAGTACAGTTCCTATTTTGCCAGGGCGCGGAAGAAACATGGCGTCCGCTACATCCGCAGCCGTGTTTCCGGAATCCATGAGGACCCTACCACGCACAACCTTGTCCTGGATTACGCCGAACCGGACGGAACGCTACACCAGGAGACCGCCGAGATGGTGGTGCTGGCCGCCGGACTGCAACCGCCGGAAGGGGCGCGGCACCTGGCGAATCTGCTCGGTATCGAGTTGAACGAGTACGGCTTCTGCCAGACAGACAAATTCACCCCCCTGCAAACCAGCAGGCCGGGGATATTCGTCTGTGGCGCGTTCTCCTCGCCCAAAGAGATCGCCGAGACGATCATCGATGCCAGCGGCGCCGCCGCCGAAGCCATGCGCCTGTTGAACGACCGACTGAACACACACCCCTATTCCCGCGAATGGCCGTTCCTGGCTCCTGATGGCGTGCCGCCCGAACGCGATGTCAGTGGCGAACCGCCACGCGTTGGGGTTTTCGCCTGCACCTGTGGCGGCACCATCAGCGCCGTGCTCGACCTGCCAGCCCTGGCCCAGGCGGCTGAACGACTGCCCGGCGTCGTCGCCGCTGGCGTCATTGACTTCGCCTGTTTGCCCGAGCGGCTGGAACACCTCCAGGCGCGAATCCAGAATGAGAAGCTCAATCGTATCGTGGTGGCCGCCTGTAGCAACCGTACCCATGAGCCGCTATTCCAGCGGGCAGTCCGCATGGTCGGTCTTAATCCTTACCTGCTGGAAGTGGTCAACCTGCGGGAACAGTGTAGCCGTGTCCACCGCCAGCAACCGGCCCTTGCCCAGCGCAAGGCACAGGAGCTTGTTCGGGTAGCTGTCGGGCGGGTGATGGCGGCCCAACCTGTCCACAAGGATCGTCACCGCTGCCGCCCAACAGCCCTGGTGATCGGCGGTGGCGTGGCCGGGATGACTGCTGCACTGTCCATCGCCGATAGCGGCTACCATGTCCATCTGGTTGAACGCACAGAGATGCTGGGTGGCAACCTGCTGCAGATCCACTATGTGGCCGAGGGCTACCACCCCCAGCGTCTGTTGCGCGATCTCGTCAACCGGGTGCGTGCGCACCAGCGCATCACGGTCCACACGCGCACCGAGGTCATCAGCCACCAGGGACATGTCGGCTTCTTCCGCGTCGTCCTGCGCACCACATACCCTGATGGCTCCACCGAAGACCGCGAGATCGAGTATGGCGTGACCATCGTGGCAACCGGCGGACGCGAAACCGATCAGCACCCTCTGCTGGAACTACCAGGCGTCATCACCCAGCGACAACTGGAGGAGAAGATCATTCACGCGCCGGAGGAGATCGCCCGGTTGCGCGACGTGGTGATGATCCAGTGTGTACGACCCGAAGATACGCCCGAATACTGTTCGCGGGTCTGCTGCACCAATGCGATGAAGAACGCCGTGCGCCTCAGGCTATTCAACCCCAATTGCCGGGTCAGTGTGCTCTACAAGAACATCGTGACCTATGGATTCCGCGAGGCCTACTACACCGAAGCGCGCAATCACGGGGTGGTATTCATCCGTTATACCGATGATGCCCCACCGCAGGTCATCCACGATGGTCAGCGCCTGCGCGTCCGGGTGCGTGACCTTTCGCTCAACTGCGATCTGGAGCTACCCGCTGACCTGGTACCCCTGAGCATGGCCATTGCCCCGGCGGAAGGCACGGAAGCGCTGGCAAAGATGCTGCGCGTGCCGCTCTCCAGTGAACACTTCTTCGCCGAAGCACAGATTAAGTTGCGGCCCATGGACTTTATGCGCGAGGGGATCTTCCTGGCGGGGATGGCTCATTACCCCAAGTTCATCGAGGAGAGCATCAGCCATGCGTTGGCCGCCGCCGCGCGGGCGCTGCCGCTCCTGGCCCAGCAATCACTTTACCTGGGCGGCGTGGTCGCTCGTGTCGATCCGCAGAAATGCGTCGGTTGCCTGACCTGCACCCGTGTCTGTCCCTTTGCCATCCCCCAGGTCATCCAGCAGGAGGGGCGGACCGGTGTTGGCGGGCTAGGCGGCGCAGCGTTCATCGATCCGGCTCAGTGCCAGGGCTGTGGCACTTGCACCGCTGAGTGCCCGGCCAACGCCATCCAGCTTGTCCATTACACCGATGACCAGATGATGCTCCGGCCCATCGGCGGGTTGGGGAGCTGGCTGCCCGCCGCCATGCCGGGGGAGGCCACCTGATGAGCGCTCAACAGCCGTTTGAGCCGGAGATCACCGCTTTTTATTGCATCTATTGCGGCTATATGGCCGCTGACACTGCCGGCATCATGGACGTGCAGTATCCCGCCAATGTCAAATTCGTGCGGCTGCCCTGCACCGGCAAGACCGACATCCGCTATTTGCTGGAAGCCTTTGAGCAAGGGGCTGACGGCGTCTACCTGGTCGCCTGCCCCATCGGCAACTGTCACCATGTGCGCGGCAACGAGCGCGGGCTGGCCCGGGTACAACGCGCCAGGCAAATCCTCGACGCTATCGGTCTGGGCGGGGACCGGCTGGAGATATTCTTCATGTCCGGCAGCCAGGCCCAGGCCTTCGCCGCAGCAGCCCGGACGATGACCGACCGCATCAGGACGCTTGGCCCGAATCCACTTAAGCGTGCCAGCCAGGCTGGCGAAGCACCCCACCCCTCTGAACCGGAACCCGACGACGAGATTGGCTGGCGGGGCAGACGCACCGGATCGCTTCCTGGGCGGCGCTGACCCCAATCCGCTTCCAACACACCACAACCGGTCGAGCTATCAACGCAAGGGGGATGCCCCATGAGCAACCCCGATGGCAAACATCCCAACAACTCGCCAGTGGGGGCCGTGCTGGTTGTCGGCGGGGGTATCGCCGGTATGCAGGCCGCGCTGGATCTGGCTGAGCAGGGCTTCAGGGTCTATCTGGTGGAGGCGCAGTCGGCTATCGGCGGCAAGATGGCCCAGTTGGACAAGACCTTCCCCACCAATGACTGCGCCATGTGCACGATTTCCCCCCGCCTGGTGGATGTTGGGCGTCATCCCAATATCACCGTGATGACCAACACGGAAGTCCTGGAGGTCAGGGGCCAGGCCGGGAATTTTTCGGTGTATGTACGCCAGCATCCCCGCTATATCGACCCGGCACGTTGTATCGGCTGCGGCGACTGCGCCAAAGTCTGCCCGGTGATCGTCCCTGATTCGTTCAACGAAGGGCTATCAACCCGGCGGGCGGCCTACAAGCTCTACCCGCAGGCGGTACCCAACGCCTACGCCATCGAAAAGCGCGGTATCGCTCCCTGCCGAGACGCCTGCCCCGCCGGACAGCGTGCCCAGGGCTACATCGCCCTCATCCGTGAGGGCCGCTGGGAAGATGCGCTGCGCGTGATCAAGATGGACAACCCTTTCCCCGGCATCTGCGGGCGCATCTGCAACCACCGTTGCGAAACGGCCTGCAACCGTGGTCTAGTGGATGAGCCGATCAACATCCGGGCACTCAAGCGTTTCGTCACGGACAAGGTTTACGCCATGCCGCGCCAGCCGGTTGCGCCAGCGCCACGCCTGCATCCGGAACGCGTGGCGATCATCGGCGCGGGGCCGTGCGGACTCACCGCCGCACAGGACCTCGTCCTGGCAGGCTACGGCGTCACCGCTTTCGAGGCTATGCCCGTCGCTGGGGGAATGCTGCGGCTGGGCGTGCCGGAGTACCGCCTGCCGACCGCGATCATCGAACGCGAGGTCCAGGACATCATCGATCTCGGCGTTGACCTGCGGCTCAATCATCAGGTCAACAACCTGGACGATCTGTTTGATGAGGGCTTCGATGCCGTGCTGATCGCCGTCGGCGCGCACGAGGGCATCCGCTTGCCCATCCCCGGCGCCGACCTGGACGGTGTGCTGATCAACACGCACTTTCTGCGCGATGTGCGGCTGGGGCGCTACGCCGGGGGCGGAACCGATGCCCCGCCGCTGGGTCAGCGCGTGCTGGTGCTGGGCGGCGGCAATGTCGCCATCGACGTCGCTCGCAGCGCCCTGCGCCTGGGCCGGGAGGTCCACCTGGCCTGCTTGGAGGAGCGCGACCGGATGCCAGCGCATCCCTGGGAGATCGCAGCTGCCGAGGCGGAAGGTGTCGTCCTGCACCCCGGACGCTCTTTTGAGCGCATCGTGGGTGATGAGCGCGGGCATGTCTGCGGCGTTGAGTGCCAGCGGGTGGCCTCCTTCCACTTCGACGACGCCGGACGCCTGACGGTGGAGCGCGTGCCGGATTCCAACCACATCATCCCCTGCGACACGGTGATCTTCTCCGTCGGGCAACGGGCCGGCCTGGCGTTCATCCCCGACGACGCCGGCGTGGGGCTAACCCGCCAGCGGACGATCGCCGTCAATCCCAACACCCTTGCCGCCACGCGGGAGGGCGTCTTTGCCGCCGGAGATAGCGTCTCCGGCACGGCATTCGTGATCGAAGCCGTCGCCAGCGGCCACACTGCTGCCCGCTCGATCATCCGCTACCTGCAGGGAGAACACCTCGAACCGCCACACCGACCAGAGTTACCGGTGGTACGTCTGTCGGCTCAGGAGATCCAGGACCGTATTGCGCGCGGGGAGATCGTGCCGCAGCCTCGCGTGCCCATGCCGGAGCTGCCGGTTGCACAGCGCATCAGCAGTTTTGAGGAGGTTGAGCGCGGCTACGATGACCGGTCAGCCCAGCGGGAAGCGGCACGCTGCCTGGCCTGCGGTGTCTGCTCGGAGTGCATGAGTTGCACGTTCGCCTGTGGCGTGGGAGCCATCGACCACGACATGATCGCTCAAGACCAGGCGCTACAGGTCGGCGCAGTGATCCTGGCGCCCGGCTACCAGACCTACAACGCTACACTCTCACAGGAATACGGCCTGGGGCGCTTTCCGAACGTGATCACGGCGTTGCAGTTTGAGCGGCTGCTCTCCGCTTCCGGGCCGACGATGGGCCAGATTCGGCGTCCCTCAGACGGCCGCACGCCGCGACGAATCGCTTTCCTGCAATGCGTTGGCTCGCGCGACCAACAGCATGATTATTGCTCCGCCGTCTGCTGCATGTATGCCAGCAAGGAAGCTGTAATTGCCAAGGAGCACGCGCCGGACCTGGATATCCAGGTCTTCCTGATGGACATGCGCGCCTTTTCTAAAGGCTATCAGGAGTACTTTGAGCGTGCCCGCAACCTTTACGGCATCCGCTATACGCGCTGCCGTATTAGTGCCGTGCAGGAAGATGCAGAAACGCAGGACCTGATCCTGCACTATGTAGCGGATGATGGCCTGCCCACCAGCGGCCGGTTCGACCTGGTGGTGCTGTCGGTAGGCATGGAGATTTCCGAATCGGTGCGCGCGCTGGGCCGCCGCCTGGGCATCGAACTGGATGATTACGGATTTTGCCACACGGTGCAGTTCAACCCGCTGGAAACCAGCCGGCCGGGGATCTATGCCATCGGGCCATTCCGCGAACCCAAGGATATCCCCGAATCAGTTGTGGAAGCAGGCGGCGCTGCAGCTTCCGCCGCCGCCCGCCTCCGCGCAGCGCGCTTCAGCCTGACCAAGACCCCTGAGTACCCCCCGGAGCGTGATGTCAGCAGCGAGGAGCCGCGTATTGGTGTGTTTGTCTGCCACTGCGGATCGAATATCGGCGGCTATCTGGATGTGCCCGCGGTCGCCGAGTATGCTGCCGGGCTGCCCGGAGTCTGCCATGCGGAAGCGAACCTGTACACCTGCTCGCAGGATAGCATCCGCCACATTGCCGGGGAGATCGCCAGCCGCCGCCTCAATCGGGTGGTCGTGGCAAGCTGTACCCCGCTGACGCACCAGCCGCTCTTTCAGGATTGCCTGCGCTCCGCCGGCCTGAACCCCTATCTTTTTGAGATGGCCAACATCCGCAACCAGTGTTCCTGGGTGCACTCGCATGACCGCGAGGCAGCCACAGCCAAAGCAAAAGATCTGGTGCGGATGGCGGTCGCCCGCGCGGCGCGGCTGGAACCACAACACACGGTTGAGGTGTCCGTGCAACAGACGGCACTGGTTGTCGGCGGCGGGGCAGCGGGGATGATGGCGGCGGTATCGCTGGCGGAACAGGGCTTTGCGGTGCATCTGGTCGAACGGGAGGGAGAACTGGGCGGCAACCTGCGCCACGTGTTCACCGCCTGGGATGGCCGGGACCCTCAGCAGGTGCTGCACCATCTGATCGCGCAGGTGAAGGCGCAACAGGCGATCACAGTCCATCTGCGCAGCGTGGTCAGCGCCACCGCCGGGCACATGGGCAACTTCCACAGCACTATCCGGAGGGCAGATGGCCAGGAGCACCGGATCGACCACGGGGCCACCATCCTGGCGACCGGCGCGCAGGAATACCGGGGGCCGGATTATGGCTATGGCTCCGACCCGCGCATCCTCACCCAGCAGGAATTCGAAGTGTGTCTGGCGGCCGGGAACGACCTGCCACAGTCGGCGGTCATGATCCAGTGCGTAGGGCCAGCCGAGCAATTTTGCAGCCGCATCTGCTGCACAGTGGCGCTCAAAAACGCCCTGGCCCTCAAGGCGCGCCGACCAGATGCTCAGGTTGTCGTGCTGTACCGCGACATCCGCACCTACGGCTTTAAGGAACGCCTGTATAACAAGGCCCGCCAACAGGGGGTGATCTTCATCCGCTACGATGACGAACACCGCCCGGAAGTCACCTGCGCCGATCGGCTGCTCATCCGCGCCCATGACCCGGCGCTGGGCCGCACGCTGGCCCTGCAGCCGGACGTGCTGGTGCTGAGCATGCCGGTGATCCCGCGTGAGGATGCCCGCAAACTGGCGAATCTGTTCAAGGCGAACATTGACAGCCACGGCTTTTTCCTGGAAGCGCATGTCAAATTGCGCCCGGTTGACTTTGCCACCGATGGAGTCTTCATGGCCGGGATGGCCCACTACCCCAAGCTGCTCGATGAAGCGCTGATCCAGGCTCAGGCAGCGGCGGCGCGGGCGGCGCGGGTGCTCAGCCAGGCTACCCTGACTGCAGGCGGGCGAATCGCGGTAGTCGATCAGACAAAGTGCACCGGCTGCCTGACCTGCGTGCGGATCTGCCCGTTCGGCGTGCCGCGAATCGAGCCGGAACTGGTCGGCGTTGGCGGCATCCGCGGCGCAGCGATTATCGAGCCTGCGGTCTGCCAGGGGTGCGGCTCCTGCGCCGCTGAATGCCCGGCCCAGGCCATCCAGTTGATGCACTTCACCGACGCTCAGATGAGGGCCAAGGTTAGCGCTCTCCTGCGGGGCTTCCCTGGGAGCGTTGCCCTGGCCGCCGGGACATGAAACAGGAAGGAAGGTGGCGATGCCAGAGACTGACCCGTGCCACATTGTAGCCTTCTGCTGCGAGCATTGCGCCTACGCGGCGGCGGACCTGGCCGGAGGGTTGCGCCTGCAGTATCCGCCGGCCGTCAAGATTGTGCAGGTCCCCTGCACCGGCAGGATGGATATTTTGCTGCTGTTGCACGCCCTGGAGCAGGGCGCCGACGGCGTCATGGTAGCGGGCTGACTGCCCGGCGAATGCCATTACCTGGAAGGTAATGCCAACGCCAGACGCCGGATAGCACACCTGCAGGAATTGCTCAGGCAGATCGGTCTGGAGCCGGAACGGGTGCGGATGGTCAATCTGTCGGCGGCCATGGCTGCAGAGTTTGTGGCAGCTGTTGAGCAGATGCATGCGCAGGTTGCAGCGCTTGGCCCCAACCCGCTGAAGCGCCCGCCCGGCCACGGCTGAGGATGTGGTGTGCAGTCCTGCCGCCAGAGATCGGAAACTGGGGCAGGTTGATGAGGGATGATGCATGGGCTGGTCAACCGGAGTCGGCCATTTCCAGCCAAGTACGCCGGAAAAACTGCCCGCAGGTAGTGCGTGAGGAGGTGCGAACGTGATCGTCGCCGAACAAAAGCCTCTCCAGGAGATCAAATCACTGGTCGGGGAGGCGCAGCGCGTCCTTGTAGTCGGATGCGGCACCTGCGTCACCGTCTGTTTTGCGGGCGGGGCGCGGGAAGCCGCTATCCTGGCGGCGTCGCTGCGCATGTCCAGCCGTCTGGATGGAGTCGCCAAAGCAGTCACCGATGTGACCGTGCAACGCCAGTGCGAGTGGGAGTATCTGGATGCCATCGCCGGAGAAATCGGCAGTGTAGATGTGGTAGTTTCGCTTGGCTGCGGCATTGGCGTCCAGGCGATGGTGGAACACTTCCCAGCCGCGTGGGTTGTGCCGGGTCTGAACACCAGTTTCCTGGGCCTGCCCACCGAACAGGGTGTCTGGGCAGAGCGTTGCGCTGCCTGCGGCGATTGCATCCTGGGCATCACCGGTGGCATTTGCCCGATCGCCCGCTGCTCCAAGTCGCTGCTCAACGGCCCCTGCGGCGGCTCGGAAGGCGGGCATTGCGAAGTCAGCCCGGACATCCCCTGCGCCTGGCAGTTGATTTACGACCGCCTGAGCGCCATGAACCGGCTCGATACGCTGCTGGAACTCCAGCCGCCCAAGAATTGGCGCGCCGCGCGCGATGGCGGGCCACGCCGGATTGTCCGCCAGGACCTGCGACTGCCTGCCGAGGAGGACTAGCATATGACCGGCACTGCACCAGGCAATGGGTATCTCGCTGGCTCCAACCTGGAGCGTGTCCTGCGAGCAGGGCACTTCGCTGTCACGGCGGAGCTTGGCCCGCCGCAGAGCGCAGATGCGGCGGTGATCCGCAACAAGGCGGCGCTCCTCAAGGGGCTATGCGACGCCGTCAATATCACCGATAACCAGACGGCCATCGTGCGCATGTCCAGCATCGGCGCGGGGGCGCTGGTGCTCCAGGCCGGGCTGGAGCCAGTCATTCAGATGACCTGCCGCGATCGCAATCGCCTGGCCATCCAGAGCGATCTGCTGGGAGCTTACGCCCTAGGGATGCGCAATGTGCTGTGCCTTACCGGTGATCACCAAACCTTTGGCAACCACCCCACCGCCAAGAACGTTTTCGACATCGATTCGATCCAGCTTGTACGGATGGTCGCCGCCATGCGCGATGAAGGCGTCTTCCAGTGCGGCGACAAGTTCACCGGCCAGGAGCCGCGCTTCTTCATCGGGGCGGCAGCGGCGCCCTTCGCCGCGCCTGTAGATTTTCGCCCCTATCGTCTGGCCAAGAAGATCAAAGCCGGCGCGAACTTCATCCAGACTCAATTGATCTACGATATTGAAGCGTTCAAGCGCTTCATGGAGAAGGTGCGCAGTCTGGGCCTGCACGAACAGGCGTACATCCTGGCAGGAGTCGGCCCCCTGAAAAGCCCGGCTATGGCGCGTTACATGAAGGAGAATGTGCCTGGCCTGCTGGTACCCGACGCCCTGATCGAGCGCATGAATGCGGCGGGCGCACCCTGGGCCGGCAAGGGCAAGGACGAACTGACCAAAGAAGAACGAAAAGCCCGCGCCGAAGCATGGAAAGCCGAAGGTATCCAGATCTGCATCGAGTTGATCCAGGAAATCCGCACCATCGAAGGCGTGGCCGGCGTGCACATTATGGCCATCGAATGGGAGGAAGCCGTTGAGCCGATCACCCGCGGCGCGGGATTATTGCCGCGCCCGGTCATTGCCGAACCGGTAAGTTAGGGGGCAAGCCTATGAGCGCCCAGCAGCAGGTTGGCGAACAGCGGTCAATCAACCCCGGTCTAGCCCGCCGGGTCATGGATGAGATCGGGCAAAACGTCTATCTATGCTATCAGTGTGTCAAGTGCACCAGCGGCTGCCCGGTCGCCGCTTTCTTCGACTGGCAGCCCAACCAGGTTATGCGCGCCCTGCAGCTGGGCCAGGAGGATATCGCCCTGCAGGCAGAAACGCCCTGGCTGTGCGCTTCCTGCCAGACCTGCACCACGCGCTGCCCGCAGGGCCTGGACATCGCCAGGATCATGGAGTTTCTGACCCGCGAGGCGCTGGTGCGGAACATCAAGCCGCCGATCCCTGAAGTCGATGCCTTCAACAAAGCCTTTCTGCGGGAGGTGCGCCTGTGGGGGCGGGCTTACGAGCCAGGACTGATGGTGGAACTGAAGCTGCGTGCCCTGAGCGCCCGGCATCCGGAGGCGCTCACCGAGGATCTTGACCTCTACGTCAAGATGTTGCGCAAAGGCAAGGTTTCCCTGCTGCCCAGAACAGGCCGTCCACGGCGCAAAATCGCCCCCGTACCCGGTGCAACCGGGGCCATCGCCTACTATCCTGGCTGTTCGCTCCATTCCACAGCCACGGAGTTCGATGTTTCCGCCAGGGCGGTGTGCGAGGCGCTGGGGCTAACCCTGATCGAGCCACGCGGCTGGACATGCTGTGGCAGCTCAGCGGCCCACCGCGCCGATCCTGAGCTAGCCCTACGGCTGCCCCTGGAGAATCTGGCCCTCGTTGAGCAGAGCGGTTTCACAGAAGTGACGATGCCCTGTGCGGCGTGCTTTAACCGGCACAAAGCCGCCCAGTACGAATTCCGGCACAACGCTGAGCAGGCCGCCGCCCCTGCCAGTGTGCCCGGCGCTTCCTATCGGGATACTGTCCGCGTCAGCACGTTGCTCCAGACCATCATCACCCATGTTGGACCGCGTCAGATCACCGAACGGATACAGCGCCCGCTGACCGGTCTACGGATAGCCTGCTACTATGGCTGCCTGCTCACCCGCCCGCCGCAGGTCACCGAAGCCCCTCACCCGGAAAATCCAACCGACATGGACGAGCTGATGGCTGCCCTGGGGGCGGAAGTGGTGGATTGGTCGTACAAGACAAGTTGTTGCGGCGCAGCCCACTCCCTGACCCGCCCGGAAATCGTGATCAGGTTGAGCGGCGAACTGATCAGGCATGCTCAGGAAGCTGGCGCTGACGCCATCGCGGTCGCCTGCCCGCTCTGCCACACCAACCTGGACGCCCGCCAGTTTCAGATGACCCTTGAGCAGCCCATGCCCATTCTGTATTTCACCCAGTTGATGGCGCTGGCCCTGGGACTGCCGGAGAAAGCCGCCGCGTTGCACAAGAATCTGGTTGATCCGCGTCCGTTGCTGGGAGAAAAGGGCTTTCTGCCTTCACACCAGCAAGGCCCCCGGGATGGTAAGAGGGCCTGGTCCCGGGGGGAGTAAGACACATGGCATCGGGATCCTGCCACACGGCCCTCCGGCAACGCGGCCACAACAGGGGAGCCTGATCGTGCTCTACGTTGACCTGGTCGACACGCTCACAGAGATCTGGGGCATCCTGTGCGACGCCTATGATGTCACGGCGGAACTGCCAGAGATCGGCCTGCTGTTCGCTGAAGCCGACCTCAACCGGCCCGACCAGGCTGCGGAAATCGTGCTCGCCAATATGCTCTCCGAGATTATCGAGCGCATCGGGCGGTTCTCACCGTGCTACAAACTGCCTGCGGAAGCGTTTGGCCTGGTCTTATCCAGCGACCGCCCGGCGCAGCGGGTCGCCCGCTGGGTACTATCACCGGCGGCTGTGCGCCAGTGGAAGCGGTTTCTCACCACGCTGGGGACGGCCATAGCCCGCAGCACCGTCCTGATTCAAGCCGCCGAACTGCTTGATGGCCTGCCCGTTGTAACTCCTTCCGACAAAACGCAGGTGCTGGCGCGCTGCGTTTGCCAGCCACCGCGGTTGATCCTGGTCAACCACAGTGTCTTCGAGGCGACCCAAATCATCTGCCACGCCTGCCACCGGCCTTTTGAACCTGTCGAGGAAGGCTGACTTGCCCCGATTTGCGCGCCAACAAGGAGTCGGTAAACGGAGAATTCCAATACACTCAACCCGTGTTGGGGAATAACCTGACACGAATCCCCTCGCCGCCTTCATGAACACCCGCCGCCAGTTCTTGAAGGCCGCTGACCATCGCTCGCTATCGTCCCCGCCCGCGCGCGTATATGCGCTGATGTCCTCCATCAAGGGCGGTTGTCTTCACCGATGGCCTCAGTTTGCGGCCGATGTGCAACACGGCAGCGTATCGATGATACCATCATCATAAAGCTACAAGATCCGCTTCCGGCAAAGGAGAGCGTATGTTACGAGTGGGCATCGTCGGTGCTGGCTGGATCGGGCGCTGGCACGCTGAGCGTTGGAAGCGTCTGCCAGTTGCACTGATTGGTTTCTACGATACCGATGCAGACCGCTGCCGCCGGGCTGCCGAAGATTTTGGCGGCAAAGCTTTCACCACCCTGGAAGACCTGATCAGCGTAGTCGATATCGTCACCGTTTGCTCGCCAACCCCGTTCCATAAAGAAGCCGTACTGCTGGCCGCCGCACTGGGCAAGCATATCTTCTGCGAAAAGCCTCTGGCGCGTTACCCCGCTGACGCCGAGGCTATGGCTGAGGCCTGTGAAAAAGCCGGCGTGCGATTGTATGTCGGGCAGGTGTTACGTTTCTTCCGCCAGTATGTGCGGGCCAAACAGCTACTGGACGAAGGCCTGATCGGGACGCCTGGCCTGATCCGCCTGGTACGCGGCGCAGGCCATCCCACCGGCCCCCAGGGTCGTTCCTGGTTTGAGTCTGTTGAACAGGCCGGTGGAACAATCATGGAGGGCGGCGTCCACGATCTGGACTATGCCCGCTGGTGCCTGGGCGAGGTGGAACATGTCTTTGCCCGCGGGATCACCTACAGGACACTGCCCTTCCCCGGTGACCATATCCTGGTCATCCTCCGTTTCAAAAACGGGGCGCTGGGGCATATCGAAGGAAGCTGGATGGTTACGGACGGTCGCTTCCGGCAGAGCTTCCTGATCGCTGGCGATCGCGGTTTGCTGGAATATGATAGCCTGCCCGCCGAACAACTCGCGATTTCGCTGCGCGAAGACCGCCGTGTCCCCCTGCTTCCCCAGGAACCGCTGGCAGAACATGACGATCCCTATTTTGCCCAGCTAGAGCACTTCCTGACCTGCCTGAAGAAAGATCAGGAGTTCCGGGTCTCACCTCGTGATGGTATCGAGGCAGTCCGCCTGGCAGTCGCCGCACTGCAGTCTGTGCGTACCGGGCAACCTGTCCGATTGGAGGTTGTGTGATGCGCATTGGGTTGCTGGGCGCAGCGAGCGCCAAGACCAGACAGACTCTGCGGATTCTGGGCGCCTGTCCTGACGTGTACATCGTTGGCGTCAGTGACTCTCTCCCGGCTCGCGCACAGGCATTAGGCGCAGAGTTCAGGATCACGCCATACGAGGAAGCAGGAGACATCCTGAACCAGGGCGTGGACGCCGTGATCGTGGGCGCGGAGCCAGCAGCCCGATCAGCGCTGATCCGCCTGGCTGCCGGAACGACACCCTGCTTACTGTGTGACATTCCGTTTGCCCCAACGCTTGAAGAAACCAGGGCTGCTCTTGCCGCCTGTGAAACACATGGGACAATGGTTCAGCCAACCCTGTACTTGCGCTATGCCCCGGTCATGCGCACGCTCAGGCAAGTCCTGGATGAACGCAGACTCGGGCAGGTCTTGAGTGTCAAGATCAGCTATCATGGCAAGCGCTCTATGGATTTGCCGGAGCCTGAACCATCGGCCAGTGCGATCTTCTACCGCGGGCCACACATCATTGACTTGCTGTGCTGGCTACTGAACACCGAGATCACCGAAGTTTATGCCCAGACTGGCATGGCGTTGTTGGGCAACAATCCCGGCATAGAAGACGTCGGTATGCTGTCGTTTAGCCTGGCCAACGGCGCATATGCGACCGCTGACGTAAGCTGGGCCTTGCCAGAAGCCTACCCGGCTCCTGAAAACCTGAAGCTCGAGATCATTGGCGACGCTGGCTCGATCCGGGTAGACGCCTTTCGGCAACACGTTGACCTGCATACGACGTCGACACGCTGGGTCAACTGGGGCACCGATCCACTCGCCGAGATGCTCCGCCAGTTCTTGGACATAGTTGCAGCCGGGCGCTTTCCTGAGCTTGACGGACAGATGGCCCTGCGTGCTCAGGTGATTGTGATGGCTGCCCAGCGATCTTCGGTGACGGGAACACCGGTAAAACTTCACCAGTAGCGGCTCCCGGAACCGGCTTCCTCAGCTGTCATGGGGGGCGCCAAAGGTCCTGTCACAGTCACCATCACAGCCATGTTGCGCATACTGCATCATCACGATTGACAGTGATTCGCGGAATCAAGTATGATTCAAAATAGCAGGTCGGGAGCAACAACCGGATGGGATAGAGCAAAGACACCGTTGCCGCCCCTGCAAATCGCCCCGACCGGTATCGACAGGTGGTCCTGTGGCTTCTCACACTAACTCTCTGTTGAGAACAGGGGAAAGGAAGGTTCCACTCAATCTGAGACTTATCTGTAACGCCCTGTGAACAAAATAATAGATAGAAGGAGGAGGATATGGCTCGCATGAAAGGCATCAGCCGGCGTGAGTTCCTTCGGCTGACAAGTATGGCTGGCGGCGCCCTGACCTTCGCGCGGTTTCCACAGGTCTCTGCGCCGACCGCTAAGCGAACCCTCAAGAAACAAGCCAAGACCATCAACGTTCTTGTCGTTGGTGACCCCTTCCAATTCGCTCTGGACAAAGTACTCGATCAATTTACTGAGAAGACCGGCATCAGCGTAAACCTGGAGAACCTGTCATACGATGCTCTGCAGGCACGCCTGATCACCTCGTTCGTCAGCCAAACGCCCGATGCTGATGTGGTAACTGTCGACCAGATGTGGGTCAGCCAGTACGCCGACAATGGCTGGATCATCCCACTTGACGACTACGCGAAGGCTGACTCCGATACGCAGATCGACGACTTCATCCCTCAGGTGCTGCATTCGCTCAATACCTGGCGCGGTCGCCTGTGGACGCTGCCTATCGGTGCTTATGGCCAGGGCGTGATCTTCCGCACGGACCTGCTCGAGGCTGCTGGCCTGCCAATGCCGCCCAAGACACCCGCAGAAGCAGGTGAGTGGACCTGGGCGCGCTATATGGAGTACATCAACACCCTCAATGGGATGACCATGGGGGACAAGAGGATGTACGGCACGGTCGTCTGTGGCGCCCAACCGATCCCCATCGTCCACATGTACACGCAGCTGGCCGCCAGCTACGGTACGCGCTGGTTCGCCAGCTTCCCGGAGGTGAACGAGAACGGCGTCTGGGACTTCACCACGACGATCAATTCTGAGGCCAATAAGGCAGCGCTGGCTGATTACAAGAAGCTCTATGACGCCTCGCCGCCTGAAGCGATCAACTATGTCTGGTTCGACGCCGGCACGCGCTTCTCGCAGGGCGATATTGGCATGTTCTACTGGTGGACGCCCTACTTCTACCTGGTCAAGAACAGCGGTTACATGACCGGCACACCGTCCGAGATCATCGACAAGTACGATGTCGGCGTGCTGCCCACCCTGGAAGCTGGCGGCCAGCAGGTGGTCAGCCTGGGTGGCTGGAGCCTGGGCATCCCCAGATATTCCGACAATCAGGACGAAGCCTGGCAATTCGTCAAGTGGGCTACCAGCTTCGAAGGCCAGAAGGCCATGGCGCTGGTGCCAGACTACAACTACCAGTTCAGCGACTTCGGTCGTCTATCACTCTACCAGGACCCCGAGTTGCAGGCTATCTATCCATATCTGCCTGCCCAGCTGGAGATCATGCGCCAGGGCAATGGCAAGATCCCGCGCCCGCCCATCCCGATCTATACCTCGCTGGAAGGCGTCTACGGCTTGCAGCTTAACCGCGTGCTCAGCGGCGAGGCCTCACCGGAAGAGGCCCTGGCCACCACCGAGGTCCTGTTCAACAACATTCTGGCCGGGAACCAGTACGTGCCCAACTACCTGCTGGGGAGCTACGACGACACGCTGGAGAACACCATCGCGTTGATCGAGTCGCTCAAGGCATAGTCCTGGCTGTACAACCATCAGCGGGGAGGCGTTCTGCCACGCCTCCCCGCACAGTGGCCGTCCCTGCCATTCTATCTCACCCGCCGCGTGCCAACCGAAAGGAAGCGATGGCGTGCGCAAGCGTTTACCCCGCCAGCCGTTGCCCTACCTGATGCTGGCCCCGTCTGTGATTGTGCTGTTTTCTCTGATCATCTACCCTATGGGTTTTGCCCTGGTCAACAGCTTCTACTTCTGGAACCTGCAGACCAGCCCATCCCCCGTGCAATTCATCGGCCTGAGCAATTACCAGATGGTGTTCCAGATCACGCCCTTCATAGATTCGCTCAGGAATACCCTCATTCTATCCATCGGCGGGACCTTCATTGAGTTCTGGTTTGGTATGGGGATCGCGCTGTTGCTCAACAGCCAGTTGCGGGGCATGACCATCGCCCGCACCATTTTGATCATGCCCACGACTGTCGCCCCGATTGTGGTAGGCTTTCTATTCCGCTACATGTTCTATGAAGGCAGCGGCCTGTTCTCCTGGCTGTTGACCAGCCTGGGCTTCGCTGTACCGGAGCGCGGGCTGCTGGGTAGTTCGCAGACTGCCCTGGCCAGCATCGCTGTCGCTGACATCTGGGAGTGGACGCCATTCTTCGCCATTGTGCTGTATGCCGGTTTGCTGTCTGTCCCGGAGGAGATCGTTGACGCAGCACGCGTAGACGGGGCCAGCAGAGTTCAGATGTTCTGGCGAATAATCCTGCCGCTCATCAAGCCCACCGCCGTGATCATCATCATGATTCGCTTCATGCAGCTCTTTAACATGTTTGACCTGGTTTTTGTGCTGACTCGCGGCGGTCCCGGCACTGCCTCCAGAACGCTGAGCTACAACCTGTACTATGAAGGGCTGGTCAACTACAACATTGGCCTGGCTGCGGCCATGACCTGGTTAATTGTGGTGATCGTGACCATCATCATCAACGTGTACATCCTCATTGCCTTCAAAGACTGGGAGTGGTAGATGCGCACTTCAATACAGCAAAAACTGCTCGTTTATCTGGCGCTGCTTCCGGTCCTGCTCTTTTTCATTGGCCCCATTCTGTGGTTCCTTGCCCTGGCGTTGCGCCCCCCGGAAACCGCCTTTACCGTGCCGCCGCAGTTCATCTTCACGCCAACTTTGAAGGCATTTGAGTATACATTTCTTGAGCCAGGCAATAACCGGAACCAACTACTTAATAGCGTCATTGTCAGCAGCGGGGCAACCCTGCTGAGCCTGCCCTTTTCAGTATCGGCGGCGTATGCGCTATCGCGCTTCCAGTTACGGGCCAAGCGTTTCCTGATGCTCTGGTATATCAGCCTGTTGATGGCCCCACCCATTGTCTTTCTGATCCCCTACTTCGTGGTGATGGCCCGTCTGGGCTGGGTAGGTACCCATGCCAGCATGATTATCGTGCTGCAAACCATTACTATTCCGTTCTCGATCTGGTTGCTCAAGAGCTTCTTTGATGAAGTCCCCGACGAACTGGAAGAAGCCGCTCTGGTTGACGGCGCCAACCGCCTGCAGGCCCTGCTGCGTATCACCCTGCCCCTGGCGTTGCCAGGTATCATCGTCACTTCCATGTTTGCCTTCGTTTTTAGCTGGAACAATACGGTCTTCCCGCTGGTGCTGAGTAACCAGCGCACCGCTACCTTGCCGCTGGGGACACTCAGTTACTTTGCCACAACCGGCGTCACCTGGAACTACATCGCCGCAACAGCGATTGTCACGATGATTCCGCCGATGATCATCTTTCTGCTTCTTGGTCGCTACATTGTGCGTGGTCTTACTTTCGGCGCTGTCAAGGGCTGAGCAGCCCAAGAAAGGATTGTCTCTATGAATCAGGTCGGTTTCGGTGTCATCGGGGTGGGCATCTTTGGCGAGCTTCACGCCATGACCTACAGTCGTCTACCAGACGCCAGGCTGGTCGCAGTCTGTGATCTTAACGAGCAGAGAGCTGCAGAAGTCGCCCGGAAGTATGGCGCCAGCGCCTACACGACTGATTACCACGAACTGCTGGCTAATCCGGAGATCAAGGCAGTCTCGATCGCCACGCCAGACTTTGCGCATCGGGACATTGCCGTCGCCGCCGCCCGGGCCGGCAAGCATATCCTGGTCGAAAAACCCCTGGCCACCACCGTTGAAGATGCTGAGGCCATCCTGGCCGCCGTCAAAGACGCTGGCGTTAAGTTGATGGTTGATTTTCACAACCGCTGTAACCCGGCCTTCACCAATGCCAAACAGGCTATTCAGGCTGGCGATGTTGGCCGCCCGGTGTATGTCTACGCTCGCTTGAGTAACACCACATATGTGGCCACGCAGATGCTGAGCTGGGGCAGCCGGACTTCGGCGCTGTGGTTCCTGGGCAGCCATGTGATGGATCTCGTGCACTGGCTGCTGGAAGATGAGCCAAAGCGTGTCTATGCGGTCACCCGATCGGGTATCCTGAAAGCAAAAGGCATAGATACCCAGGACTTCCACATTGCCATTGTTGAGTTCAAGGGTGGCGCTGTGGCTACCCTGGAGAACGCCTGGATCTTGCCAGAGACAGAGCCGATGGTCTTCAATTTCAAGTTCGAATTACTTGGAAGTGCGGGATCGATTTACGCCAATACCTCTGACCACCGGGCTACGGAGAAGTACACCGCCACCACCAGCTCGCTTCCTGACGTGCTGGGCGTCATCCCCACCAGCCCGCTGCGCATCGGGGGATTCGTCCTGGAAGCAATCGGCCAGTTTGTGGACGCCGTTGTCCATGACCGCCCGGTGCTGGCGACAGGCGAAGATGGCCTGCTGGTGACACGCGTTCTGCGCGCGATCATCCAGTCAACAGAAACCGGCCTGCCCGTCGATCTGTAATCGTCTGTGCTCTGATGGCCGGGGCGGAACCACAATCTGCCCCGGCCACAGAGTACCGCTGCGGCGAACCGGGCTTTGCCGGCCCGGAGCGAACAGGCCGTGCGGCATTCGGGCAGCAGACTGACCTTCAGGCTGCTTTCATGTCCTGGCGGCAACCTCGCCGCCTGCCAGTCGACACGCCAGTTCGACCAGCTTCTCCCCGCTATCAGCAGCAACAAGGGCGACAGTGGACTCATATCCACGGTGGGCCTGCGGCGTTGGGACATAGCCGATGTAGTCATTCGCATAACCGGCGACCAGTACATGGTATGGGGCCAGCGCCTGGCGCGTCGCCTGTCCAAACTCCACGAACATCTCCCCCGGATAGCCAACCGTCAACACCCGGCCCAGCTTGAGCACCTGCACTTCAGTCCACACATGATCCGGCCCTTGCCGGTCGGCCGCCAGCGCCACCTGTAAGCCTTCGATCTCCGCCTCAACCGGACGCCTCTCTGCAGGAGGCGATGTTGCCAGATCGGCCAGCCTCCTTTCAGCACTGGTCAGCCGCTGTTGCAGGGCATCCCGACTTTCGGCGGGTTGTAACGACAGGCGCACCAGCTCTCGCCCTGCCCTGACCGGATAGCCAATTTCCAGGCTCTTTCGTTCAGCGGCAATGGCATCGGCCACGCTGATAGCCAGCCGCTGTACCTCCGCAAATGTCGCCTCCCGACGGGTGAAGCGCGTGCTGATATCCCCCGCAGCACCAGCCAGCCCAACCACCACGCTGCCACCCCAGCGCTTTTCCAGAATGTGACAGACTTCCCCGATCAGATCACCGGAGTAAGCCAGATTTCCCGGCCCCAGAACTGTTGAATGGATAGCCAGGCTGAAAACCGCTGCAACAACCTCATCATCCCGGTTGACAGCCACGACAAAAGGGATTTCCGGATCGTAAGGTCCATTGGCCGCAATCCGGTTGCGGGCGACATCCTCAGCGTGTCCGCTGCCGCTGTACAGGCGGACGGGCGCCAGGTGAGCCAGCGCCAGCACAGCGGCCTGTACCAGCGCCGCCTGCGCCTGGCTCCGCAGGGCAGGATTCGGCGTGCCCAGGTAAAGAGCCGAAGCGCGATCCAGATCGAAGCGGGCGATACCCGCCGGAGCCGAATGCGTGTGTGTGGCGGCGACCATAACAGTTTCCGAACGAATCGCGCTGGCGGCGGCAATCCTGTCCCTGACGCCGGCCACGAACTCGGCATCAACGCACAGGATATCGACGCTGAGCAGACAGACCATCTCCAGCCCATCACTGGCCACCAAAGCCCGTGCATACAGCGGATCATGGATGGCGGTAGCTCCCCCGACCCGGTTCAGATACCCGGCCAGCGGCAGGCCTATAGGCATCGGGAGAGGCACACGCGCTGCACCGACCGATAGCATATTCGCGCCTTTGCTTGACAGGCCCTCAGGATACTCCTTATAGTATAGATCAGATCACCTGATGACATGAATCCATATGGGCAAATCCGCAATGGCTGGCTCACGACGCCATAACAGCCTGACCGATCAGGTCGTGGCTGATCTGCTGGAATTAATCCGGGCCGAACACTACCAGCCCGGTCAACGATTGCCGCCGGTAGACAGGCTGGTGGAACAGATGGAAGTGGGCCGCAGTACCGTCCGCGAAGCTTTGCGACTCCTGCAGGCGCGGGGAGTCGTGGAGATCGCGCATGGCCGCGGGATATTCGTCTCCGATCCGCGTGTCACGCGGGTCACCGGTGCCCTGTACGGATTCACCGATATTCTGCGCCAGCGTGGTCTTATAGGCCGTTCCCAGGTCCTTGATGCCCAAATCATGCCCGCTGATCGCGAAACCGCCAGAGCTTTGCAGGTGCGACGGAACGCCCCGGTTAACCTGCTCAAGCGTCTGCGCTTTGTAGGAGATGTACCGATCGGCCTGGAAACCTCCCTGACTGTGCATGCCCGCTTCCCTGATCTGCTGCAACTGGACTGGACTCCGGAGACTTCTCTGTACGCGCTGCTGCAATCTCGCTATGGCGTGATTCCGACCACCGCCACCCAGCGCGTCAGCGCCACCCTGATCGGCGAAGAAGAAAGCCGGTTGCTGAACGTTGCACCCAACAGCCCCGCCCTGCTGGTCAAAACCATCGCCTACGATCAAGAGGGCAAGCCTTTTGAGTGCGGTTATTCACGGTATTGCGGGGAGCGCTACGATTACTACGTGCATCTGAAGAGAGAATAATCCATGGCGGACGAACTGGTGCTCGCTGTCGATGGCGGCCAATCCCGAACGCTGGCGCTCATTGCCACGCTCGATGGGCGAGTTCTGGGCGCCGGACTGGGCGGCCCGGCCAACCATGTCCACGAGCCGGGGGGCATGGCCCGCATGACTCGCGCCCTGCAGGAAGCGATCAGCGGAGCCTTCCAGCAGGCCGGGCTGGCGGCCGATCGGGTCAGCAGCGCCTGGTTCGGGATGACCGGCGGTGCTGAAGTCGTTCCCGGAATCGTGCGGGAATTCCTTGTCTGCGACCGACTCCGTGCCGACGACGATACGGTCACTGCACTGGCCGGCGCCAGCCTCGCCCGGCCCGGTGTTGTCGTGATCGCCGGAACCGGCGCAGTCGCTTACGGGCAAACTGCAGACGGCCGGCGGGCTAGAAGCGGCGGCTGGGGGTACCTGATGGGCGACGAAGGCAGCGCCTACGACCTCGGAATCCAGGCCCTGCGGGCTGCTACCCAGGCCGCCGATGGGCGGGGCGCGCCCACCATGCTGATGGACGCTGTTCCGGGGTACTTTGGCGCTGGCGACCTGCACGCACTCCACACGTTGATCTACAGCGGCGCCGTCAGCCGTCCGCAGATCGCCGCCCTGGCCAGGGTTGTGTCACAGGCGGCTGCCGATGGTGATGGCGTCGCCAGGATGCTGCTGGCTGAAGCCGGGCAGGCCCTTGCCCGCGCAGCCCTGGCGGTGCTGGCCCGGTTGGAGATGCTTGAGAGTGGGATGGCGGTCTACCCGACCGGCGGGGTCTTCCAGGCTGGCCCGTTGCTTCTGGAACCCTTTGCGGCGTCCCTGCGTGATGCGTCACCGTGTTCCAGCGTCCGGCAGGCGGCTTTCGCGCCAGTGGTCGGAGCGTTGCTGCTGGCGCTTCAGCAGGCCGGTGTCAGCATCAGCGGGACAACCATTGAGGCGATCCGGGCCAGCCTGCCCGCTGCTGCGCGTTCAAAGAGCGATACGGAGTAGATTGGAGGTGCCGGGAACCCTTCAAGCAACTGCACAGATGCTCTGTCCACGTATACCGCAGAAGTCCGTTAGCTAAAGGAGGAGTGCCTTATGTTCCGTCGATTGGTTCTTGCTGCAGTCGCCCTTCTTCTGATCGCAGCGATGGTGCCAACCGTCTATGGCCAGGGAGGCCCCGTCACCGTCAAGCTGTGGATGCATGTCCATCCGCCGCGGGTTCCGCTGGATGAAGAACTGATCGCCCAGTTTGAAGCGGAAAATCCCGATATCAACGTGGAATACACCACCATCCCTGACCAGGAATGGGATACCGCCCTGGCGACCGCGCTGGCGGGCGGCGGTGGCCCGGACCTGTTCAACCAGGCGACCTTTGCCATCGGTGATTTCTACAACCAGGGCATCCTGGCGCCGGTTGATCCGGTCGCCGCGGGCTACGCCGATCAGCAGGCCATCTTTGACGCCTACGCTTTCGGTGAGTCCCTGCTGGCCGGCGCAGTGTTCGATGGCGTGCTGTATGGGCTGCCCACCGAACTGAGCGCTTACGGCTGCTACGCGAACAACGATCTCTTTGAGGCAGCCGGGCTTGACCCGGTGGCCGACTTCCCCAAGACCTGGGAAGAGATGAGAGAAGTCGCCGAGAAGCTGACCATCCGTGACGAGAGCGGCGCCCTGGTTCAGCGCGGCTTCGACTTCATCTGGAGCAACTCGATCTTCATGCTGCTGATCTTCAACCCGATGGTTCAACAGCTCGGCAGCGACATGATCGACGAGGTCAATCTTGTAGCGCACATCGACACGCCGGAAGTCCGGCAGGTGATGAGCTACTGGAATGACTGGGTCAACACCTGGAAGCTGGGCGGCCCGCAATATGAGTTCACACGCAACGCGTTCCTGGCTGGCAACCTGGCGATGGACTGCGACATGGGCAACTGGGGTGTGCCACAGGTGGAGGAGGCTGGCATCAACTACACGCTCCATCCACAACCGCGCTGGGCCAATGCCGTCAGCAACAATGCCATGGCCAACTACGCCTACTTCTTCATGGTGAACGCGAACGCCGCGCCGGAAGTGCAGACTGCTGCCTGGAAGCTGGCCGGCTTCCTGACTTCAGAGCCGCAGCGGTACTTCGATGTCGCCGGCCTGTTCCAGTCCAAGAAGGACTTTGTGGAATCCGAGTACTTCCAGCAAAACGAGATCATGCCCACCTTCCTGGCGGACATGGGCGTCAGCAAGTACCATCCGCGCATCCCGGCCTTCTTCGAAGTCACGGATGCGCTGATGCGTGGGCGTGACCGGATCATTGTCGGCGGCGAAAGCATGGATGTCGTACTGCCCGAAATGGAGCAGGAAGTCAACGACATTCTGGCCCGCGCTGCCGGTCGATAATCGATGCCGTGTTTGCCGGGGGTGGGCTACCGCCCACCCCCGGCCTTGTTCCGGACACAACGCTCGGCATTATTCAGGGAGAGAGTACCTTGTTCTCAGCGTTACGTAGCCTGGGTAGAGGTTCTTCCGTCCAGCGGCGGCAGGTCTGGGGGTTGATCTTCGTACTGCCCACGGTGATCTTCTTCATCATCTTTTTCCTATACCCCATCGTCAGCGGTCTGCTGTTCAGCCTGACCGATTTCACCCTGCTGCGCCCGCCGGTCTGGGTCGGGCTGCAGAATTACCAGGACCTGCTGAAGGACCGGCTGTTTCTAAAGTCGTTGAGCGTCACCATGGGGTATGTGGTTGGCACCACGGTCCCGGTCTGGGTGCTATCGTTGCTGGCCGCGCTGTTGTTCTACCAGCGCTTTCCGGGTCGCGAATTCACCAAAACGTTGTTCTTCACGCCAGTGCTGCCGTCCCTGATCGTTGTGGCGATCGTGTGGCGAATCCTGATGCAACCCAACGGGCTGTTGACGCAGTTGACCCGGCCCTTCACCGGGCTGGGGGAAGTCAACTGGCTGAGCAGACCTGACCTGTCGCCCATCTCGATGATTATCATCAACGACTGGACAACTATCCCTTTCTATATGCTGATCTGGCTGGCCGGACTGACGGGAATCCCAAGCGAGCTACGTGACGCAGCGCTGGTCGACGGGGCAAACCGGGTTCAGTCATTCCTGCACGTGGAGCTACCACTGTTGCGTCCGACGGCTGTATTTGTGGCAGCGATATCCTCGATCAACGCTTTTCAGGCATTTACCCTGCAATGGGCCATATCGCCAGGGCGCGGTGGACCGATTGACGTCAATACCACGATGGGCTTGCTGATCTGGAAATACGGGTTCCAGTTCTACCGCATGGGCGACGCTGCAGCGGTCTCGGTAGTGCTCTTCGCTATGATCCTGCTGGTAACCGTCCTCCAGCTGGGTTTGAGCCGGGGCGAGCAGTACTCACTTGAGTAGGAGCACAAGGATTATGACCAGACTGACCCCCGTCGCAACGCTTTCGTCCCAACCAACGCTTTCCCTGCGGCTCGCGCACTGGTGGGATGATCTCCGGCGGCACCCGCAGCGTATCCTGCTGGTGTTATTGGCGATCTTCGTGGCCGCGGTATTCGCGCTGCCGCTGTACTTCATGGTCAGCAGCAGCTTCAAGGCGGATCAGGAGGTGCTCGCCTCGCCGGTGCACTGGGTCCCGCAGGACTTCCAGGGGCTGACCAACTTCCAGCGAGCCTTCGCCGAGATTCCCCTCGCCCGCTACTTCTTCAACAGCTTCCTGATGGCAGGCATCGACGTCGTCGTGACGGTGATCTTCTCAGCACTGGCAGGGTACGGGTTCGCCAAGTTTGATTTTCCGGGCAAGCGGTTGTGCTTCCTGTTCGTACTCAGCACGATCATGGTGCCCTTCCAGATCCTGCTGGTTCCGCTGTTCATTCAGATTCACTCCATGGGCTGGGACGACACCTATGCCGGCCTGATCATCCCCGGAATCATGAACGCCTTTGGCGTCTTCATGATGCGCCAGTTTGCCTACGCCATCCCGAACGAATTACTGGATGCAGCCCGCATGGACGGGGCCAGCGAGGTGCGGATCTTCTGGCAAATTGTCTTCCCCCTGCTGTCATCGGCGTCGGCCAGCCTGGCGGTGATCATCTTCCTCTTCAGCTGGAACAACTTTCTCTGGCCCCTGATCGTGATCAAGAGTGAGGCGATCACCACGGTGCCCGTGGGCATCACGGTTTTCACCCAGCCCCATTCCGCACAGCCCCAGTGGGCCGTCGCTATGGCCGTTTCCACCCTGGCTACCCTGCCGATCCTGGTCCTGTTCATCTTCTTCCAGCGCTATTTCATCGAGGGTTTTGTGCTCTCCGGTCTAAAAGGTTAACCGGCCTACCATCAGAGGTTCCCTAGCGATGTCCGAAAAGTCACCCCTCCTTCCTTACGAATGGCCCGGCAGCTACTACATTGGCGAAGAGGAAATCGAGGCGGTCACCAGAGTGCTGCTGGCCCGCAGCCCTTTCCGCTTCTATGGGCCTGACCTGCAGCATTACGTCGACCAGCTTGAAGATGCCTACCGCAAGCGGCTGGGACGCGCCCACGCCCTGGCGGTCAACAGTGGCACGGCAGCCCTGTCGATTGCCCTGAGCGCTATGGATGTCGGCCCCGGCGACGAGGTACTCCTGCCGGGCTATCTGTGGGTATCGTGCATCTCTGCGGTGGTACGCGCCGGGGCTATCCCTCGTCTGGTCGATATCGATGACACCTTTTTCATGGACCCTGACGACCTGGAGCGCAAGATCACCCCGCACTCTAAAGTCGTGATGGCGATCAACATGAGCGGCACGACCGGCCATATCGATCGGGTGGTCGAGATCGCCCATGCCCATAACCTGCTTGTCCTGGAAGATACTGCCCAGGCCAATGGCGCGTCCTTCCGCGGGCGACCACTGGGCAGTTTTGGCGACATGGCGATCTTCAGCTTCCAGCTCAACAAAAACATGACCGCCGGAGAAGGCGGGATGATCGTGTGCGATGATCCAATCCTCTATGATCGGGCGGTGGCATTCCATGATCTGGGCTACCCGCGCAACGCGCAGGGCCGACTGGTTACCGACCAGCCGGAATACCAGCTGTGGGGTCAGGGTAGCCGCATGAATGAACTGAGTGCGGCGATGCTGGTGGCCCAGGAGCGCAAGCTGGACACAATCACAGCAGCCATGCGCCGGTTGAACCATCGACTGTATGCTGGCCTTGCCGGCATTGCTGGCCTGCGGCCCCGCCGCGTACTTGACCCGGCAGGCGACAGCGGGCCGTTCGTGTTGCTGATCTGGCCTGATGCAGAAACCTGCCAGCGGATGGTCGCGGCGACTCGCGCCGCTGGCGTGGTCACCGGCCCGCTGGGCATCAACAACATCCCCATGACAGAGTGGGGACTGCACCTCTACTACAACAACGTCAGCCTGACCCAGAAGCGCGGCGTCAATTCTGCCGGACGGCCGTGGTCCGATCCTGCCAACGCTTTTGCCGCCGGGTACACCTACGGACGGGGCACGCTGAAGCAGGCCGACGACCTGTTCAGCCGCACCAGCCTGCTGAGCGTACCGCCAGCCCTGACCGACGAAGCCTGCGACCACCTGATCGCCATCTTCCGCCAGGCAGCGGCGGATCTGGGGTTGTAAAGCGCCGGGCCAGCGTCCAGCAGGCGGAAACGCCCAGTTAGCGCATATGTGGAGGGGAACCATGTTCAAAGCTGGCGCAGCAGAAGTGTGCATCACGCCACCGATCGGGGTGGAACTGGCGGGTTACGGGCCGAACCTGCAGCGCTACTCGACCGACATTCACGACCACCTGATGGGCCAGGCATTGGTCATGGATGACGGCCAGACGCGGGTGGCCATCGTAACCTGCGACCTGATCGCCCTGTCAGAGGCATTTGTCCGGCAGGTGCGGCAGCTTGTCCACAGGCGCACAGGTATTCCCCCGGCGCAGGTGATGGTCGCCTGTATTCATAGCCACACTGCCCCCACCACCCAGCAGTTCCAGAGCTGGGGATCGCCGGATCGCAGCTACGTGCGGATGGCCGCCCGGCATCTGGCCGGGGCGGTTGTGGCGGCAACGCTCAAGCTGCAACCCGCCCATCTGAGCTTTGGCCGGGGGCGCCACGAGGCGCTGGCCTGGAACCGTACCGGAGACGGCGTCGTGGACCCGACGGTGGAAGTCCTGCGGGTGGAAAGCGCCGCAGGGGAACCACTGGCGCTGCTGGTGCATTATGCCTGTCACCCGGTCATCCTGGGGCCAAAACCGATCATTTCGGCGGATTATCCCGGCGCACTCCGGCAGCACCTGGCGCAGCGCTATCCTGGCGCGGTCGTCCTGTTCGTCAACGGCGCCTGCGGCGACATCGATCCGGTCACCAACCGGGAGGTGTGGGGCCAGGGTACGTTCGACGATGTCGATGCCGCCGGGGCGGGCCTGACTGAAGCAGCGTGGATCGCCGCCAGCAAGGCCACTCCCGTCGAGCCGCCCCGGATTGCGGTGCGGCAGGGTGCGCTGAAAATGGCCTATGCGGTGCCTTCACTGGAAGAAGTGCGTGCGCAGATCGCCCATTTCCAGGCGGAAGCCCGGCAGCTTGGCAGGCAACCGGAACGGTTTGAGGAAGTCACCGGTGAGGTGAAAATGCCGCGCTTCTGGCTGGGTTACTACCGCAGCCTGGAACGCCGCCTGCTCGCCAACGACCTGCCCGCCCACAGCCAGGCGGAATTGCAGGCGTTCTGCCTGGGCGAGCAGGGAGTCCTGCTTGCTGTCCCCGCCGAGGTCTACACAGCTGAGGGCATGACCATCCGCGCTGAGGCACCGTTCGAGCACACCCTGCTGGCCTGCTACGCTAATGGCATCGTCGGCTACATCCCTCCGGCCCGTGAATTTGCGCGGGGAGGGTATGCAGCCAGGCTGGCGGCAGCGGTCTACGGCGGCGCGCCCTTCCAGCCGGATATTGCCGAGCGGCTGGTCAGGTCAGCTCTGGCACTGGTACGCGCCTGACCCCTGGCTGAGAGCCAACCAGTCGACATCCGGTCAGGCGATCTGGCGCAAAAGATTCCTGACAGATTCCCCTGTCCGAATCGGAGCAGGCATGGGATACTCTGAGCAATAACGCTTCTGGAAAAGGGGGATTACATGGCTAACATCGTTTACTGGGGATCGCCCCGGCAGGTACAACTGGACAGCGCGGAAACCCTACCGGCCAAACTGGACCTCATCCTGGAGCAACTCAAGCTACGCGAGCGGGTGCGCGGCAAGCGCGTGGCGATCAAGATGCACCTGGGAGGCAATGTCGGTTACTCTATGGTGCATCCGGTCTTTGTGCGGCGGGTGGTGCAGGCAGTGCTGGATGGCGGCGGTAAGCCGTTTGTCACCGATCTGCCCCACGCGGTCGCGGACGCACACACCCGCGGCTATACGGCGGAAACGCTGGGTTGTCCGTTGTATCCCAGCACCGGCCTCGATGAGAAGTGGGTCGAGCGGATCCCCTACCATTACCGCAACGTGACTGAATTCCTCCTGGGCGGCGCGATCAAGGAGGCCGACTTCCTGATCGACCTGGCGCATGTCAAGGGTCACCCGGATTCAGGCTGGGGTGCGGCCCTCAAAAACTTAGCCCTGGGCTGCTTCGCCGGCAAGACGCGCAGCGCGATGCACGACACCTGCCATTTTGACGCATACTTCCACAAGGAGCTTTGCCCGGACGAGGCGACCCGCATCGCCATCAAAGAGTCCTGTCCCTATGGCGCAATTGTGGACGACAAGCAAGACCCCGGAGCGTTGCACCTGCACTACAACCAGTGTAATCAGTGCATGCGCTGCCAGGCCGTCGCCAAGGGCGCCTTTGAGATCAAGCGCAGCAACTTCCTGGCCTTCCTGGAAGTCTGCGTAATTGCGGCCAAGCTGGTGCTGGATACCTTCGAGCCAGGCCAGGCGGTATTCATCAACCTGGCGACCCAGATGACCCCGGTATGCGACTGCTTCGGATTCACCGGCCTGCCGGTGTTGCCGGACGCTGGCGTCTTTGGCTCCGACGATCTGGTGGCGCTGGAGCAAGCCACGCTGGATATGCTGGCCAAGACGCCGATCATCGAGGAGAACCTGCCGGGCATGATGGAGATCGTCACCCGGGAAGGCCACCCCTTCCAGCACATCCACGGCCCATACAAAGACGTATACGCCCAGGTGGCGATGGCCGAGGCCATGGGTCTGGGTAGTCGCGAGTACACGCTGGTCGACGTTATGCCGGTCAGGGAGCCGGACTTCAAGCGGGTGACCTACATCCCAGCCGCGCCGAAGTAGGTGGCAGGCCCGCCAGGGGAAGTCAGGCCGGGCGCAACTGAAAACGGCATCGCCGACGGCATCGCCAGCAGGCGATGCCGTTTGTTTTTGTGGGGAATGCTGGCAGTACCCAGCGCACCAACCCGCGAAATCCTGGCAAGGCTCCCTCCGTGTCCCCCTCAACACCTCTAATATAAAACGTTTTCCGAATTGCTTGACATCACACCAAAATCTTCCTACACTACAGATAGTAAATCGATTTATGGTTCAACCTCCCTGGCGAAGATGACCATGAGTCGCAAGCGTTCCGCCAACGCCGTCACCATACACGATGTCGCCCAGCTGGCTGAGGTATCCCCGGCCACCGTCTCCAAAGTCATCAATGACGTGCCCTATGTCAGCGAAGAGACACGGCAACGGGTGCTGGCGGCGATCGACAAGCTGAACTACCGCCCGAATGTAATCGCCCGCAGTCTGCGCAAGAGCCACACGGCGACCATCGGGTTGATCACCGACGACCTTGAGGGTGTCTTCACCATGGCCATGATGCGCAGCATCGAGGAAGTGGCCAGTACCCAGGGGTTCAGCGTTTTTCTCTGCAATAGCTATGGTGAAATGTCCCGCGAACGCGCTCACCTGGAAGTTCTGCTGGCCAAGCAGGTCAGCGGCGTCATCCTGATGAGCGGTTACAAGGTCCGCGAACGGGGCGCGCCAGCGCTGGAACTAGGCCGCGTGCCGGTCGTCTACCTGTATCAGTACACCAGAGATGTCGACGTGCCCTGCATCATCCCGGATGACCTGGGCGGCGGAGCGCTGGGCACCCGGCACCTGCTGGACCTGGGCAGGCGGCGTATCGGGTTCATCAACGGGCCGCTGCACTTCGAAGCCAGCCAGCAACGCCTGATTGGCTACCAGCAGGCCCTCAGAAACCACGGCATCCCATTTGACCCGGCACTGGTGCGAACAGGCAAGTGGAACGAACAGAGCGGTTACGAACTGGCCCACGAGTTGATGGCGCTGCCGCAGCCGCCTGACGCGATCTTCTGCGCCAGTGATAGCCTGGCCGCCGGCGCACTGGATGCCCTGCACGAACTCGGACTGCGCATCCCGCAGGATGTAGCGGTTGTCGGCTTTGACAACCGCTACTTCTCCGGCTATCAACGCCCGCCCCTGACGACCGTCGCCCTGCCCCTTTACGAAATGGGGTCGCTGGCCGGCGAACTGCTGCTAAAGGCCATTCAGGGGGAACCACCCCACCGTGTCATTCACCGCGTGCCCTGCACGCTGGTTAAGCGTCTCTCCTGTGGAGCGCCGCCGGATTGACCGGCAGGCGCTGTGGAAAGAAGACTGGCCGTGACTGTTTACGATCTCAGTTACGATCCCCGCGATCCGTACTTCGACCTGCCGGGCCTGCCGGGCGCCCAGTGGAGCGTCCAGATTTTCACGACCCGCAACCTGTACGGACTGGCCCCGGCCCAGATCAGGCTTACTGAGGATGGGCAATCCCTGCATCTGGTATGTGATGGGCTGAGCTGGGGCGGGCAACAGCAACGCGCCCATGGCCGCGTCGAAGTCTACCTTACCCGCCAGGATGGCGCGTGGAACTGGCGGATTTCCGCCCGGCACACCGAGCCGCTCAAGGTCGTCAAGCTGTTGCTGCGGGGGTTGCCGGAGAAGGCGCTGGCCGCGGGCTGGTGGCAGCCCACCTCGGCGGCCAGGGAAACTCGCGAGGCAGATAACCCGCAGCCCACCCAGGCCAGTTTCGGGGCTGATCAGATCAGCGAAGCCAATGAGGTCTGGCGAACCACGCCGTTGCGGCCTCTGCGCTGGCGCTATCCATGGCCGGAATGGTTGACGCCCTGGGCCTGCGCCGGCGAAACCGACGACCAGGGGTTTGTCTGCGTCAGCATCCGCGATCCGGAAGTCCGTGCCAAACGGCTATACGTTCACCAGCCGCCATACAATCACCAGCGACCCATCGTCGAACTGATCTTTGAGGAAGACGCTGCCCGCTGGGGCGACCGGATCGATACGCCCGACATGCGCCTGCGCGTATGCGACACCTTTGCGGAAGTCGAAGCCGACTTTGAGGGACATCTGGCGTTTCTTGAAAGCGCCTATGGCCTGCAACGCTGGGAAACCCGGCCAGACGTCCCGGCCTGGATGCGGGATATCCGGCTGGTACTGAACCTGCACGGCCAGCACTGGACGGGGTATGTCTTCAACACCTTCGCCCGGATGGCGGAAACCCTGCGCTTCGTCACCCGGCACATCCCCGGCGAGCACATCCTGGCTTATATCCCCGGCTGGGAAGGACGCTACTACTACGCCTATCCCAATTACCGACCCGGCCCCGACCTGGGCGGGGAGGCAGCCTTCCGCCAGCTCATAGAAACAGCCCGTGAACTGGGCGTCAAAGTCATGCCCATGTTCGGGATGCACGGGGCCAACATTCAGGTCTACCCGGACTGGGAGCGTTCCGCCTTCCGCAGCCGCACTGATTCGTACATCAAGCTGGTGAATTGCCCGGACTGGGACACCGATCGGTTTGGTGAGGAAGATCAGGTCTTCCTGAACCCTGGCGAGCCGGTCTTTCGCCAGCATCTGCTGGAACAGGTCAGCGCGGTAGTACACGACTACAATGTGCCGGGCGTCTTCCTGGATACATCCGCTTGCTGGTTCAACGATCCCCGCTACAACCTCTACGACGGCTACCGGATGTTGATTGCGGAGTTGCACCAGCGGCATCCGGGCCTGCTGATTGCTGGCGAGGGCTGGTGGGATGCGCTGCTGGCCCTGTTGCCGGTTAACCAGAGCTGGCTCGGTGTCGATCGGCAGTATCGTTTTCCGCAGCTGCTGACCCGTTACGCACGGGCGCTAGGACACCTTGCCGAAGGAGCGCCCGGCCCGGTCAGCACCGGCGTTCACGAGCGCGGCTTCACCTTTGCCCCGATGCGCGAACCGACCTTCGGCCATATTCGCGCCCTGGGCATCGTGGATGACACCCTGGAGCGCTACCGTGACGAAGTCGTCCGGGTTTGCCGCGCCATAGCAGAGGGTAGTCACGATGGTTAATGGCCCCGGCCAGCCCGACCATCGCGAAAAGAACGTTAGTTGAGTGATAAGGAGAGTGGAAAATGAAACGCCTGTCCCGCCATGCCAGAGTCGTCGCCGTGCTGGCGATCCTCCTGGCCACCCTTGCGTTGTCCCTGCCGTCCTCAGCCCAGGAGCCGGTGACCATCGCCTTCTGGTCGCGTGACTCAGCCGCAGCACTCGTGCAGTCCCTGGCTGACGCCTGGAACGCCTCCCACGACAACCAGATCGAAGTCACCCTGATCCCGGCTGCGGAATACATCACCAAGCTGGGGACTGCCATCGCGGCTGGCGAGCCGCCGGATCTGCTGGCCATCGACCTGATCTACGTGCCACAGTTCGCCGCTGCCGGGCAGTTAACCGAGATCAGCGAGCTTGCTGCCGGGCTGCCGTTCTTTGATACCCTCAGCCCTTCGCATATCCGTCTGGCTACCTATGAAGACGGCCTGTACGCCCTGCCGTTCAACGCGGAAGCCTCGGTGCTGCTGTACAACAAGGACCTGTTCCGGCAAGCCGGCCTGGACCCTGAGCAGCCACCGACTAACTGGCAGGAGATCTACGACGCTGCAGTAGCCATCTCCGCCCTGGGTGAGGATATCGATGGTTTCTACTTCTCCGGCGCCTGCGCAGGCTGCAACGCCTTCACCTTCCTGCCCCTGATCTGGGCCAGCGGTGGTGATGTCCTCAATGAAGACGCCACCGAAGCGACACTGACCGATCCGATGGTCAAGGCAGCGCTGGAGTTCTACCATCAGATGTGGACTGAGGGGCTGATGCCAGAGACCGCCCTGGTTGACGCCGGCGCAGAATTCCTGAGCGCGTTCTTCTCCGGCAAGATCGGGATGATGGGTTCTGGCGCGTTCTCGATCAGCACCCTGAAGAACGAACATCCAGAGATCGACTTTGGCATCACCTTCCTGCCCGGCAAGGAAGGGGGCGTCTCCTCCTTCGCCGGTGGCGACTCGATTGGCATTCCTGCCGGTTCGAAGTATCCTGAGGAAGCATTCGAGTTTATCGAGTGGGTGCTCTCAGACGAAGTTCAGCTTGAGATGTTCGCCCGGACGGCTTCCCTGCCGGTTCGCACCGACCTGGCGGAGAACAAGTACTTTGAAGAGGACCCGCGCCTGACCACCAACGCCCAGGCGATGGCGCTTGGCCGGACGCCCTACAGCCTGGTCTACAACCAGCTCTTTAACGACTCCAATGGCCCCTGGCTGGCGATGATCCAGCAGGCAGTCTTTGACGGCCAGATCGACGAGGCCATTGCGTATGCTCAGCAGCAGTTCACGGAGATCATGGCTCAGGTCCAGGATTAGCCCGGCCCCGCTGCTCGACCTTTAAGAACGCAACTGGGTTTGGCCGCCTTTGGGGGTCAAACCCAGTTGCTGGCCACATTCCGGCCCGGCAATGCAGTAGAGATGAGCGAAATGGAGACCATCAGGAACAGACCCGCAGAAACCGCTGTCAAGGGACGTAACCGGGCAAGGCACCTGCCTTCTCGCCGGCAATTGGCCGGCCTGTTCTTTGTGCTGCCAGCGGTCACCTTCACCCTGCTCTTCTTCATCATCCCCCTGCTGATGACCATCTGGATGTCGCTTCACGACTGGCCGCTGATCGGCACGCCAAGCTTCATTGGTTCGGGCAACTACGACACCCTCGCCGCCGACCGTCAGTTCTGGACAAGCCTGGGGTTCACCATCCGCTACACCCTGCTGGTGACCCCGCCGATTTTCATCCTGGCGTTTGTGCTGGCCCTGCTGGTCAACCTCCCCCTGCGTGGGGTTGGCCTGTTCCGGACGGCGTACTTCATCCCTGTGGTGATCGGCCTTGGCGCATCCAGCCTGCTGTGGGTCTGGCTGCTCAACGACCGTGTTGGTCCTTTCAATACCATTCTGCGGCAGGTCAACCTGCTTCAGGGATCGCTGGTCTGGCTGGGATCGTTTGACACGGCTCTATTTGCCATCATCGTGTCAGTAGTCTGGAAGACGGTTGGCTTTACCATGGTGCTCCTGCTAACCGGCATGCAGGCCATCCCTCAGGAGATCTACCAGGCCGCTATGGTGGATGGTGCCAGCTACCTGGGGCGGCTGCGCCATATCACCCTGCCGCTACTACGCCCGACCATCGCCCTGGCCCTGGTGCTTTCGGTCATCGGATCGTTCCTGGCCTTTGACCAGTTCTACATCATGACCCGCGGCGGCCCGCGCAACCAGACGATCACCGTCGTCTACTGGATCTTCAACAACTCGTTCACCTACTTCAAGATGGGCTACGGCGCGGCGTTGTCGCTTGTCCTGATGGGTTTCCTGGTGATCCTGAGCATGTTGCAGTTGCGCCTGTTGCACCGCGAGATCAGTTATTGAGATGGCCCTGCCTATGACTGCACATTCTCTCTTCATGGGTCGATCCATATCATGGCGGCGGCTGGTTTCCAGGCTGTTGCTATACCTGGTGTTCATCAGCCTGGCGGTGATCTTCCTGTTTCCGATCTCCTGGTCGGTGATCACGTCCGTCAAGCCCCCCGCGGAAGCGGCGGCCATCCCGCCGACCGGCCTGCCCTCGCGCATCACCTGGGATAACTACCTCAAGCTAAACGAATTCGGGGCCGGCGCCGGACGCTACCTGTTCAATAGCATCAGCGTCTCGGTGATGACTGTTGTCGGGACGATCATCCTCAGCACACTGGCCGGTTACGGTTTCTCCCGCTTTTCATTCCCGGCCAAGGGTGTGCTGTTCCTGATGATCCTGGCCACGCTGATGATCCCGTTCCAGTCTATCCTCACGCCGCTGTTCCTGATCCTGACTCGCCTTAAACTGCAGAACACGCTGCCCGGCCTGGCGCTGGTCTATATCACGTTCCAGTTGCCGTTTGGCGTGTTTGTGATGCGCAATTCGTTTGACACTGTCCCGCGGGAACTGGAGGAAGCCGCCCTCCTGGACGGCTGCTCCTCGGTCAGCCTGCTCTACCGCGTCATGCTGCCGATTGTGCTGCCCGGCATCATCACAGCAGGGATTTACGCCTTCCTGAATGCGTGGAACGAATTTCTAGCCGCGCTGATTTTCATGAACCAGCAATCGATGTTCACCTTCCCCATCCTGCTCAACAGCGTCAATACCGGGCTGTACGGGGCGGTGGACTGGGGCGCATTGCAGGCCGGCGTGACCATCTCGATCCTGCCCAGCATCCTGATGTTCCTGATGCTCCAGCGTTACTATATTCAGGGTCTCACCGGCGGATCGGTAAAGGCGTAGTCCGGACTCTACGCCTGAACCGGTACACGCCACCCGGCGCAACCGGCACGGACTGCATCTTCCCGCTGAACGTCACTGCAACATGAAGCCCCCGCAGGGGCCAACGTGCCAACACTGCGGGGGCTGATCGATCTTCTGGCCGGGCTATGCGCAGGGCTTTGCTCCCGGCGCCTGCTGCTCAAACAGCGAACCTCTGCCTAGAAGACACTATCCGGATCGTAGTGCCGCATCACGTTGTCAATCGTGATCAACGGCGAAGGCAGCACGGTGTCATGCGGCGGGTTGGCCCCGGCCAGGATGGCCATCAGCCGGTGGAACGCCGCGCGACCGATCTGATCCGAGTTGTTGCGGCCAGTGCAAGCGTAGTTGGAGCCTTCAGCCATGATGGCTTCCAGCGCAGCCTTCTCACCATCGACGCCGCACAGGAACATCTCTTCACTGCGGCCTGCATCAGCGATGGCACGCATCGCGCCCAGGCACATCGAGTCGTTTTCACAGAAGACAGCATCGATCTTGTCAAAGCGGGCCAGCATATCCTCCATCAGCGTGAAGCCACCATCGGAACTCCAACCGCCGAAGTCCGGGGCCATCTCCACGCGGATGTTAGTCTTTTCAACTACAGAGAGCATACCGTTGGTCCGGTCCAGACCGATCGAGTTGTCCGCGGGGCCGCCGCGCAGGACAACCAGCAGGCCCTCACCACCGAGCCTGTCGGCGATATACTGGCCATCCTGCACGCCAATGAGGTAGTTATCCGGGCCGACCCAGCTGGTATAGTCGCCGCCCTTCAGCTTGCGGTCAACCAGGACGACCGGAACACCCGCCTGCTGGATGGCATCCAGAGCAGCCGGGGCTGCCTCCAGCCAGGCGCCGCTGACAATCAACCCGTCAACATCCTGCGCCAGCAGGTCTTCAACATCGGATGTCAGCTTCTCAGCGTCACCATTGGCGTCGGTAATGAGCAGCTGGATGTTGTCGTAGTACGCTGCTTCCTCTTCAACGGCCTTGGACATCCCGATGAAGTACGGGCAGCACAGCGAGAAGTTGACCATCCCGATCCTGATGGTAACAGGTTCCTGGGCCACGGCCTGACCACCCAGGACAACCAGGGCGACCACCAACAAGAGTCCCAAGATGCGGGTCTTGTTCATTGCGTATCCTCCTCCTTAACTGAGACTCTACAGAGCTGACGGTACATTTTTCTCAGGACACCCTTACTGCAATAGCCCCCCTCCTTTCCCGCGCCACACAGGCGTGGTTATTGCCAGCGATGGTCTACTGTTCTCTTCGACGGGCCAACACCGCAAAAACGATGATCAGCCCCTTAAGAATTTGCTGGTAGTAGGACTGTACATTGAACAGGTTCAGCAGGTTATCAATCACCCCCAGCACCAGGACGCCGCCAAAAGTGCCGACTACCCCGCCACCGCCGCCGCCCAGAACACCCCCGCCAATCACAACAGCCGCGATGGCGTCCAGTTCATAGCCGCTCCCGACATTAGGCTGGGCAATCCCCAGGCGGGAAGCCAGCAGAATGCCCGCGATGGCCGAGAAGAACCCGGAAATAATGTACGCCAGCACGATATGACGCCGGACGTTGATGCCCGCCAGCCTGACTGCTTCCTCGTTACCACCAAGTGCCACGATCGCCCGTCCCACCGTCGTCCGGTTCAGGAATATCCAGACCAGGGGGTAGCAGATCAACATGACGATGACCGCCACCGGGATGGGGCCAACAAAGCCGCCACCCAGCAGGCTGCGAAAGGCGGGGTTCTGAGGCGTCTGGGGAGTCTCCGAGTAAACATAGATCAGGCCGCGGAAGGCGCTCAGGGTTGCCAGGGTGACAATGAACGGCGGCAACTTGAAACGGGCAATCAGGAAGCCGTTCAAAGCCCCCGCCACCAGACCGACCAGCAACGCCACCAGCAACGCCGGCGCCAATCCGATTCGGTCTGTCAGGCCAGCGGCCAGGATGCCGGTCAGGGCGACGATCGGGCCAACCGACAGATCGATACCGCCAGTCAGAATGACCACCAGCATCCCCAGGCTGACCAGCCCATTTGTAACGATCTGCCGGAACAGATTGCTGATGTTCCGTTGGGTGAAGAAAACATCCGTGGCGCTGGCGACCACAATGGCCAGGATGACAAGCCCCACCACGAAAGCATAGTCAACCCAGCGACGATGCGCCCATCCAGCGAGCCACTTCCTCACCAGCACAGGTACGCTGCCCGCATTCTGCAACGGCTGAACAGGCTTACCGGTTGGCACTGGTGTATCCTCCTGTCTGCAGCATGGCTGGCATCACCCCGGCGGCGCTTGCCAGCAAGCCCTCTTCACTGGCCTCCGATCTAGCGAACTCCCCAACGAGTCGGCCTTCCCTCATGACCAGCGCTCGATCGCACATCCCCAGAATCTCCGGCAATTCGGAGGAAATCAGCAGGATGCCAACGCCCCGGTCGGCCAGGTCACCAATGATGCGATAGATCTCAACCTTGGTGGCAACATCTACCCCGCGCGTCGGCTCATCCAGGATCAGCACCCTGGCTTCGGAAAGCAACCATTTGGCCAGGACGACCTTCTGTTGATTACCGCCACTGAGCGTCCGTACCAGCCGATCAACGACCGGGGGACGGATATTCAGTTCCTCTACCTTTGCCTGCACCAGACCATGCTGCTTCTGCCGATCCAGAAAGATTCCGTGGCTCATCCGCTGCATGGTGGGCAGACTGGTATTGTCGAGAATCGAGCAGCTCATCACCAGCCCATCGCGCTTGCGGTCCTCAGTCACCAGCGCAATCCCCGCCGCCACCGCATCCCCCGGCGAACGCGGGCGGAACGGTGCGCCATCCAGGTAGATCTCCCCGGATGTCAGCGGATCGGCGCCAAAGAGGGTCCTCGCCAGCTGCGTGCGCCCGCTGCCCACCAGCCCGAACAACCCCAGGATCTCACCGCTGGCAAGCGAAAAAGAGACATCCTTGAACTCGCCCTCGCGACTGAGACGCCTGACCGCCAGAATCTCGCGCTGGGGTGTGGCCCGGCGAGTCGGGTAGAACTCCTCCAGCGTCCGACCGACCATCATACGGATCAGTTGCGCTTCGTCCGTCTCGCGGGCGACCACCGTACCCATCACCTCGCCATCCCTGAGCACAGTGATCCGGTCGGCAACCTGAAAGACCTCATCCAGACGGTGGGAAATGTAGATGATGAGCGCGGACTCCTCCTTGAGCTTATGAATGAGGGTGAAAAGAAGCTTCAGTTCCTCCTGGGAAAGCACAGCGGACGGCTCATCGAGGATCAGGATGGATGGCCGTTCGGCTACCGCCTTGGCGATCTCGACCATCTGCTGGCGCGACACGCTCAACCGGGACACCGGCATCCGCACATCAATGCCGGTGAAGCCGATTTCCCGCAGGATTTCCTCCGCCCGGCGATGAGCTTCAGCCCAGTCCACCCACCATCTCAACTTGCTCACCGGCATCTGGCCGAGCAGGATGTTCTCGGTGATGGTCAGGTGGGGGATAAGGCTGAATTCCTGGTACACAGTACGGATGCCCAGCCGGAAGGCGTCATGGGGCGTGTTCAATTCCACCACCTTGCCTGCCAGCCGAATCTCGCCAGCATCCGGGCGCAGAGCACCGGCAAGGATTCTCATGAGCGTGGTCTTGCCCGCCCCGTTCTCGCCGACGATGGCGTGGACTTCTCCCCTGGAAGCTGAAAAGTCGACCTTGCGCAGCGCCTGGGTGCCATCAAAGCTCTTGCTGATCCCCCTCATCTGGAGGAAAGGAGAGTCTGTCATCCTGCGCCTCACTGCTGGTCGAACACGGTCAGCGCGTTGTGCACCAGAATCACCTTCTGCTCTGTCATTTCGTCAAGGGTGTCATGCAGCCCTTCACGACCATGGCCGCTCATCTTGATGCCACCGAAGGGCAGGCTCTCCACGCGCAGGGCGGATGACCAGTTGACGATGACTCCCCCTGCTTCCAACCGGTAGGCGATATCAAAGGCGCGGGAGATATCGCGGGTAAACACCGCCGCCTGCAACCCATAGGGGCTATCGTTGGCCATGGCCACCGCCTGATCCACCGTATCAAAGGCGACCAGCGGAGCAACCGGGCCGAAGGTCTCTTCCCGGAACAACTCGACACTGGGGGGAACATTGGTGAGCACTGTCGGGGTGATGAAAGCTCCCTGGCGGGTCCCCCCTGCCCTCACCACAGCGCCAGCCTTAACGGCGCCGCGAATCACGGCTTCAACCTGGATGGCTGCCGCTTCGTTGATCAGCGGCCCCACGTCGGTATCTTCCTGCAACTGGTCGCCAACCTTGAGGGCCTTGGCTTTGGCCGTCAGCAGCTCGGCGACGCGCTCATAAACCGAAGCGTGAACGAAGATGCGTTTGACCGCGCAGCAAATCTGCCCGTTGCCGCGTGCCAGGCGTCCCAGGATGACCGCCTCTGCCGCTTTTTCCAGGTCGGCATCCTCAAGGATGATGGTTGCATCGTTCCCCCCAAGCTCCATATGCACCCTCTTGAGATGCTTGGCAGCCAGTTCCGCGATCCTGATACCGACCTGCGTGCTACCGGTCACTGTGACCATCTGGATGCCAGGGCTGCGCGCCAGAAAATCACCGATAAGCTGCCCCGGCCCGGTGAGGACCTGGTGAGCTGCCCTGGGTAGCCCCGCTTCTTCCATCAATTCGGCGATCTTCAACAACGTCAACGGGCAATCGCTGGGCGGCTTGGTGATTACCGCGTTCCCTGCTGCCAGCGCCGGGGCCGCCTTGTGCGCATAAAGCTCAACCGGATAGTTAAAGGGCACAATCGCCGCCACCACCCCCAACGGCTGCCGGATCGTCATGGCGAGATGGCGCTCCTGCCCTGGGACAGCATCCATGGGCACAACACGCCCCATGATGCGTTTCGCTTCTTCAGCAAATCCCCGGAAGATCCGGATTGTTGCGCCGATTTCTTCCCGCGTCTGCCGGATGGGCTTGCCGTTTTCCGCTGCCAGCAACCGGCTGAGCGACTCCAGGTTGGCTGTCAGCGCATCGGCGATGCGGTCCAGAATCGCCGATCGCACATGCGCAGGACACCGGCGCATCGCTTCCTTGCCGCGCTGGGCAGCTTCCAGCGCCCGCGCAGCGTCCTCCAGCGTCGCGAGGGGAACCCGGTCAATAACCTCACCGGTGGCCGGGTTGATCACATCCTTCCAGCGACCATCAGAGGCTTCGACCCATTGGCTGTCGATCAGCATCTTCATACCGCTTCCTCCATCTGGATGTTCTGGCTCACGAACCACAAAGGTCAGGACAGCGCAACTATGGCTGGTATCCCATACGTCTGGAGATTGCCTGCGCTGCCTGTCTCACCAGCAGGGCGAACTCCAGGCTCTTTTCCACCGTGATCCGGCTGACCGGGCCGGACACACTGATGGCACCAATAACCTGGCCGGTATAGTCAAAGATCGGAGCGCCAATACAGCGCACACCGATCTCGTTCTCCTGGTCATCGATGGCGTAGCCCTGTTGCCGCACCCGCTCAAGCTCGGCGCACAGCGCCTCAGGTGAAGTCAACGTGTGACGTGTCCGTTTAGGCAGCCCTTGCTGAATGCTTTTCGCCAGCTGATCCGGGGGAAGATACGCCAGCACGGCTTTGCCCAGCGCCGTGCAGTGCATTGGGCTGCGAGCGCCGATCCGGGAAGCCAGCCGCAGGGAATGAGGGCTGTCCACTTTGGCAATGTAGACAACGTCATTGGCGGATGGCACAGCCAGGTGGGCGGTTTCCTGGGTCTGGGCCGAGAGACTGGTCAGGAAGGGCAAGCTTTCCTTACGAAGGTCGTAGTCACTGAGCAAGGCCCCGGCAAGCTCGATCAGTTTGTGACCCAGCCCAAAGTTGTCATTTTCATCTCTGGTGACCACATCGAGGTCTTCCAGCGTCGTCAGGTAGCGGTGGGCGGTGCTCTTGGAAACCTGCAGGGAAGCCGCCACCTGTGACAGCGAAAATGTCTCGCCGGGGTCCGAGGCCAGCAATTCGAGGATGGCAAAGGCTTTGGCCACAGTCGTGGATGTCTTGTACTGTGTGCTCATTGCTTCCATCCGCCGGGCTAAGGGAACCGGGACATGGGGACGGAGAGAAGAGCGGGGAGGGATGCCTGAGCGTGATGAGCGACGCAGCCCCAGGCCACACGGGCCAAGTATGGCAAAATTCCGAACTCTATTTGAAATTATAGAATAGCAACATTTTGCATGTCAATCAGGCATGAACGGCCACCGGCGCGGTTTTCCTCACATCACCGCGCAGGCGAGCCAGTCTGCAACCTGGAGATCAATTTTTCCGGCGGGGGCGTTACCCGTTCTCGCCAACCAGACGGGCAATCTGCAGCAGGCAATGGCGGAACAGGTTTTGCTTTTCCGGCGGGAGGGCGCTTTCCTCAATCTGGGCCAGGCGCTCCACGTCGTTCATCGCCCTGATGATGCTGACGGGCATCTCAAAGCTACCTTCCGTCAGTGCGTTCAGATATTCGATCGCGCCAATCAGCAGGTCGCGCATTTCGTCATCAGCGCGGGCGGTGCGGAAGAATCCTGCCAGGGCGGGCGAAAGCTTGGCCCCCCGGACAGTCGGCGGTGTGGCGCTGAACGAGCGTGTAGCAGCAAAGGCGTACAGAGCGGTAGCAAGCTCGCCGAAGCTCTGCACACGCTGGTAGATCGATTCGCCGATCACTTCCCAGATGAGCGAACGCCAGTAGTGAACCTGGCGCGGCACCTGTAGCAGCCGGTCAACCTCCGTCCGCCAGTCGTCCGCGATCCGACCGGACACCTGTTCCAGCATCACCTCAAGATCGGTGTTGAACAGGTCCTTCTGCAACAGCACCGCCAGATCGGGCCGGAGGGTAGGCAGCAGATCGGGGATAAAGACGCCATTGGCAAAGAAATCGCTGACATTCACACCATGGCGGCGCAGCAGTTCCTGCTGGAACAGCGGCAGATAACGCTGCAGGGCGTCGTTATCCTCCCGCAGCGCCACAAAAGCGGAATTGCCAGCGGGGAAGGCCGTCTCGATGGTGCGGAGAAACTCACCCCGGTAGTCGTGGTAGACGCGCAGGGTGCTGAGAATCTCGTACACGGGCAGATACGGCAACAACCTCTCCCCGATCATGCGCTCCTGCTCGGCTGCCACGAAGGTCTTCTGGGCAAAGCGTTCCAGGGCGCGGAACAGCCCGGTGGTGAGCTGGTTGACGCCGAGCACTGCCGTCTGCGCCTGGTTATGCGCGATGGCCCGCAACAGACTCCCCTGTTTGGACAGCGGGATGATTTCCGCGATATTCGCCAGGATACGCTGCCCGCGCTCCGCGCCGGTCTCCAGCGTTCGCCGGCTGGTGGGGCGGTCACGCAACTGAGGGATGGAACGACCGATGAAGTAGGAGATGATGTGGATGCCAAACACATCTTCTTCCCGGCCATAGAGAATGTGCCGGAAGCTATCGGTCAGTTCCGCCAGAAACTGCTCGTAGACAGCTTCTATCGTCCCGACGGTCAGCCGTTCCAGTTCCTGCAGGCTGCGGCTCTGGGCCACCAGACGGCTCTCGGCGGTCATCTCGGCAGCGCGGATCAGGTCGCGGCGGTGAATCTCCTGCGACTCCCGCACATGATGAAGCAGGCTGACAAAATCACGCACGGGCAGGAAACGCAACTGTTCCGATAGATTGCTCTGAAACGTCCTCAGGTCGCCGCCCAGAAAGACCCCCTGCAACGGCGTCACCGCATAGGCCGTGCTCTTGCGCGCCGCCGCCAGCAGATGCCGTGAGAACCGGTGCTGATTTTCCGCCGAATTGCGGAAAGCAGGCAGACCTGCCACACGGGAGTAGTACCCGCCCTGGCGCTGCATCGGCTCACCGCTGCCCATCTTGATGCGCACATGCTCGGCAACGCCATGCTCCACCAGCCACAGCTGGACATCGTACTTGGCCCTGTGGTACAGGAGTGCTGCTGTAGCCTGACTGATCTGCTGGCTCAGGTCAGAACCGGCGATGAAGATCTCATCAATCATCTCGGCAAAGCGGTTCTGCGGGGACTGAGCCGTGTGGCGGCTCTGGGTGGCGTAATCCCAGACCTGATCCAGATAGGCGCGCACATTCCGGACTGACTCCCTGTCTTCAAACAGCGGAATCAGCCAGATAGAAGGCAGGTCAACCGCCGGGTTTTCCCGCCGCGCCTGCTCCAGTTGCGTGCGCATCTTCCTGTCAAGCGAGATCAAGGCGTCCGGTCTGGTCGATAGGCTGATCTGGACAGCCAGGGTCATCCCCGGATTGCCGTACTTGCCGGAGAGGGTATTAATCTCATGCATGTTATACACGGTTGTATCAATGGCAAACTGATCGCGGGCGGTAATCAGGGCCTGCTGGATGCGCGGCGTGATCACCACGCGCTGCAGAATATCCCGGTAGCCCACCACCTCCCGCAACAGAGGTTCGGCAGCGCGGTTTGCCTGAATAGCCGGAATGAGGGCGTACAGTTGTTTGCGCAGTTGCTTGTTCAGGGCAAAGTAATATTCCAGCGTCCGGCGTCGTTCCCGGCGCAGCTCCAGCATCTTCTGTTCGTAGCGGTCGTTGTGCTGCCATAGCGCCCTGGCCGGATCGCGGCGCAGGTGCCAGCGCGCGGCCAGGCGCTGCAGCGGCGTCGACTCCACAGCAAAAGGCAGGACGCCCCGGTAACGACCTTCCAGTTGCTGGGTAAGCTGGGTGATGGCGTTCAGGAGCCGCTTAAAGCGCTGGTTACGCTGCGCTAGCTGGTCAAGCTCCGCCAGCAGTTCAGGGCTGACGGCAACATCCGGGTCAACCTGCCGCAACAGGTTGAAGATGCGTGCCATCCGCTGCACATTCTCCATGACTACAGCTGCCGCCAGCTGATGCCCCTGCCCCGACGGTCTGCTGCTGCCATCCCAATCGCTCCAGAAAGATAGAAAGGAGGTCAGCGGTGCATCAGTGAATAACTCGCTGTACTGCTCACCAGCGGTGAGCGCGGCGAGATCAAGCAGGATTTCGTCGGCTTCCTGTTGCGAATTGACGCTAACGTTCAGCCCCAAATATTCCTTCACCAGTTCCTGCGCCGCCCGCTCGATCAACACCGGGGCGACCGGCTGACCGGCAATCAGCGCGTTCAGGATGGCGTCTAGGGCCAGCTCCGCCTGCAGCGAGTACATCTGCGTGGGATGGACAGTCCGGTCGTAGGAGCGCAGCCGGAACAACTGCTGGCGACGCTCCAGCGAGTCCTTCATGAATTCGCGCTGCAACCTTTCGGCAAGCCAGGTGCCGTTGTTAGCCAGCGCCTGCCGGGTAAGCTCGTCGTTGATGAGCGCCCGATCGAGCAAACGGAGACGGAATACTTCCAGGCGTTCCGGGGCATAGCGCTCCAGGAAGTCGCGCTGCGCCCGCTCGGGGTCCAGCAGCGGCAGCGCCAGCAGATGGCGGCAGGTTCTATCGTGAGCGCAATGCTGCAGGAGACGCCGGGCGATGACATCCATGGCCTGGGCCAGTTCCGCGGACCGACTACCCGCCGATTCCGGTACCCGGACCGGCAGACGCTTGCGGTTATAGCGGGCCTCCTCCTCCGCGATCAGCCGGTTGAGATCGATGAGCAGGCGGCGCGTCTTGGCCAGGAGCGTCGCCGCGTTATCTACGCCGCCCAGAGTCAGGCGGAAAGTCGTCCTGCCGGTTTCGAATCCCTTTTCCGTGCGGGCGAAGGTCGCCAGGGGCAACAGGCCAATCCCGCGCCGCGCCAGCGAGGAAGCCAGCCAGTCCAGCGACAGGCCGGCAGGGAGCAACGCGATGCGTAGCAATGGGTACATACTCCCCGTCGGCGGGATGATGGACAACTGGAACGGATTGCGATCGGGCGGGAGATTGGCCACGGCCGTCAGCAGGGCATGGGTTCGTTCACTGTAGATGGCATTGCGCAAATGCCAGTAGGTACGCACCGCCTGCGTTGTGCCGCGATAGAACAGATAGCAGATCAACACAGCAGCCAGGTTCGGCTGGATGTGGGCATTGACCTCTTCAAAACGCTGCCGCAATTCCGAGTCGCGGATCTCCACGACAGCAAGCCTGGCCCCGGCCAGGCAGTCGGTCTTCGACATGGAATGCACGGTGATCACCCGATCGGCGTGGTGCTCATCGACGAGTCCCAGCTGCACCAGTTCGGTCGCGATCTGGCGAATCGTCTTGATCTCAGGCAGGTCGTTGACCGGCGCGACGTTCTGGTAAGCCAGATCGTCAATGACATAAATACCGCGCTCCAGGCAGTAGGTAACCAGCCGCTGGACCGCCTCCTCGCGGAAGATGCGTCCGGTAGCGTTATGCGGGTTATTGATGGCCACCGCGCCGCGCCGCGGCCATGACGGATCGCGCCAGCACAACTCCTCAATCCTGGCGATCATCGCTTCGGCGTCAAGCTCCAGCGATTCCGTCAGCGGCACAGCATGAACGCGCGGGAAGCACTGCTCGTAAGACCAGCTTAGATCGGGGATCACCACCTCGGTGATCCCGCAGTGGAAGCCCAGGATACCCAGCGCCGTGCGCGATGAGCCGCTGGTGACCAGGCAAGATTCCGGCCTGTACTGTGGCTGATGCCTGACAAAGACGCTCAGGAAACTGCGCAAAAGCGCCTGGCTGGTTTCCGATCGATGAAGGTTGTGCAACACCAGATCGAGGAGTTCTCTGACCTCAACACCGGCGAATTCATCAAAAAGGCGGTCCTTCCAGGCGCCCTGAATCCGCCGGGCAAACAGGTCGGTCTTCTCCTCCAGCACTTTCAGCGAGCGCTCGACCGTCTGGTTGTGAACATCCAGCAGTGCCTCCAGGTGCAGCCCAGCTTCATGAGCAAGGTGCACCAGAGCCGCCTCCGTAGCGCCGCTCAACGCCAACCCTTCAAAGGATGGCCTGGCCTGTGGCATAGCCAGCGGGGAATCCTGAGCAGGGCTGGCAGGTTGCTGGTCGAGCAGAAATGTCAGCAGTTCGATCTCTGACGCTGAGGGTGTCCCCTTGAGGTTGAAATGAACATTCTCAATCGCGCTGAGAAAGTCGGCGTTGCCCACGACAAATACGGTGGAGAGGGTGTGCCAGCGCGGCGAGAAAATGGCTGGCGTCAGAATCCGGATGACGCGCTGGACAAGCTTGGCCTCGCGGGCAAGGGAAAGGTGGTTGGGGGCGTTGTTGGCTTCGATGAAGAACAGAGGCTGCTCCAGGCTCATCACGCGCAGCCGGCGCCGCGTCACCTCCCCCGGCACGCTACCAAGTACCACAACCGTTGGCGTATGGGGGGAGGCCGCCAGCGTTTGCTCGATCTGCATGCAGGCCCGCTGCTCATCCGCCGGCAGATTCTCAAACAGCAGGCCGGGGATCGCTTTCAATGGCGGCAGCAGATCACAGCCGTAGCACAGGATGCGAGCCGGAAGCGTTTCCAGGCTGGAAGACAACGTGAACAGGATGACGCGCAGCGTTTCCTGAACCCCGCCGGAAGCCAGGATGATCTCCCGCCGCCCGGATTGTTCCCCGGTGTCATAGTGCAGCGCTTCCTGCTGGTGTTCCAGCCAGGAGCAGAAGGTTTTGACCAGCGCATGGGGAGCCTTGACCGAATACCCGCCACGGGGCATATACGGGGCACTTCTGCGAATCGTGCGGATCAGGAACTCAAGCTTGGGTTTGTCGGCCTCGTCCCACCCCAGATGCTCCAGAATCGCGTCTGGTTCCGCGTCATTCAGTTCCACCTGGCCGATGTCCAGGCCAAGCGCCGTGCGCAGGAACGCCGACGAAAGCCGCGGGTCCTGCAGCGGGTTCCCGATGTGAAAGTTGATGCGTTCTTCAGCTGGAACCGGCGCCGCAGCGGTGGTCTCGCTGACTTCCGATACACGTGCCGCCCGGATCGGCTTCAGGCGGAAGAATGACATGGGATCAGGCAGGTGGGGCATGGCATGGCCACTCGCAGGAAGGGCTTCCGTTGTGCTGGCAGGCAGCAAATGATGGCCGCCTCGGGTTCAGAGATCAAAGAGTCTGCTGGCCTCAGGCAGAGGGCAATGAGCCTTCCGCCCAAGCCAGTCTACAGATGGATGCTCAGGCTACGTCTCATCCTTGATTTCCAGGTCCTTGGTTTCCAAGTCCTTCAGCAGCAGGTTGCGGAACAGGGTAAAGAGCGCCGAACCATTGGCCAGTTCCTGTGGAGTCAGTGAGATCACTGTTCTGGCGTTCTTCAGGCTCTGGCTGGCTTCCGCCAGGCGGGCGGCCTGAGGGGTTAGCATCAACAGCTCCGGGTTGCGGCGGAGCACTTCCAGTTCCTCTTTTTCAAAGGCAAGGCGCAGGCGGCTACGCGCCAGTTCCTCTTCGATTCGCTGGCGGGCCAGTTCCGCGTCGCTCCGGAGTTGCTCCTTCTTCAGTTCGGACTTCTTGAGTTCGAGGGCGTGCTCCATCGCAGCGATTTCCTCGTCCGCTCTGTACTTAGCCTTGGCGGCGGCAACCCGCGCCTGGTGGTTGAGCTGCTCGGTCTGCTCCAGCAACCGGGCCGCTTCCTGCTGGCTTAGCGCCTCAGCGATCTTCGGATCCGTCGGTTCCAGCGACTGGACGGCCAGCGAAATCAACTCGACACCATAACGCTCCTCAATCAGCTTGAGGTGCTCGTTCAGGTGGTTCTGCAGGGCAGGAGAGGAAATCGCATGGATCTCAGAGCGTTCGGTATATTCCTTGACCAGCCCCATCAGCAGGATTCTGACCTGGTCAACGGCGCGCGAGACTGCCTCGCTATCCCACCCGCCAACCCGGATCAACGCCTGGATATGCTCGACCGATGGCGCAGCCGAGCCAACCAGCTTGACCCGGACCGTCAGGTTCCCCAGCGCAGCGGCCTCAACCGTCAACTGGAGCGGGCTAGTCGTGCGCTTGAGCGGCAGGCTGAAATGGCGCGGATAGAGCAGCCCCCTGCGGACGCCGATCCGCCCCTTGGACTCATAGAGCACAATCACATCGGGCTGGCGGAGGCGAAGCTCAAAAAGAGCTACCAGCAGGCCGCCTGCCAGCAACACACCGATGATGATACCGGGGATGACATCCATCTCTCTGCACCTCCGGCAGCGAAGGAACCGGCTGCCAACGGTTACATTGATCCGACTGGCGGCTTGTTGAAAGCGTCAGAAATCCGGGTGTGTCCACCCCGCTCGATTGCCTCAGTACACCGGTCAGGGACCTATCAGATCCGGCGGCCAGCTGGCAAAGCAGTCGCAGCCTCCGCAATGCTGATGAAGCGAATTTATTGTACCTGAAGATAGTCGAATCCGACTTGAGCAGTTTGCCCGGATCGGACTGGAGATTATGCCCTTGTGGGAGTGACGAACGCCGTCAGCCAGACTCGCCGGACTCGTCGTCACCAGCCTGGCGCTCAGCTTCTTCCTGAATGGTGGCCGTGAACAGCGGGAGATAAGCCCTGACAGTCTCAGACAGGCGCGCCATGGCCCGGGACTTTGCAGCGTCGTCCCCGGCGGAGATCAATTCAGCGGCGGCCCTGCCAAGGTCCATGAAGGCCCGGCGGTAACCTGCCAGCCCTTGCTGAAGGCCGAACCCTTCTTCCGCCAGCGTCTCGGCAAGGAAGGCAGTGTTGATAGCAAAAGTCACAGCCGCGATTAGATCATCCCGAGAACAGGTAAGCATCAACCGCCCGGTGATATCATCCAGGAAACCCATGAACACCGGTTCGTTCCCGCCGATTTCGAGCAGCAACTGTATGACCAGACGGGACGCCGTACACTCGGCAACCTGTTGCTGGATCTGCTGGAGGAGGTCTTGTGGCGGCTCTGACTGCATATCCAGCGCCTCCCAGGCAGCCGCCACGTAGCGGCGGGTCGTTGCGAAGTTCACCACCTGCTTGAGCGGCGCAAGCAGTTCATCGCCGTGTTCCCTCAGGTACTCCTCAAATGCATTTGGCATATCGGCTCGCCTCCTCGCCCGCAACAGAACAGTTGCCATCGCCACCTGCCAACCACAATGCCAGTTTAGACGGTATGGGAAAAGATGTCCTGAGTGGTTGTACTCAACCCGTTCCATCCGACATGGATATCCTGACCAAAGAGTTGACTCAAAAAATCAAATCATGTTAAACTGTTAACGTTCACGGTAACGTTAACGGAGCCAGAAACAGACACTGGATTGGGCATTATGCCTAAAAGAGTGACCATTCAGGATGTTGCCAGGCAGGCAGGCGTTTCCCACCAGACAGTCTCCCGCGTTATCAACGGCAAACCAGATGTCGCCCCGGAAACCCGTGACCGCATTCAACAGATCATTGACAGGCTGGGTTATCGCCCCAGTTCTGTAGCCCGCAGTCTGGTCTCCCAACGCACGCACACCTTGAGCCTGATCTCAAGCAGCCTGGATGAGGACTTCTATGTGCAGGTCATGGCTGGCGCGGAGCAAGAGGCGCGACGCCATGGCTATGTATTTCTGTTATCGATTGTCGAGCCGGATGCTAAGCCCGATTCCGAGGAATGGCGTGCGGTGAGTGAGCGGCAAGTCGATGGCGTTTTTGTCGCCAGTCCTGAGTTAAGCCATCGCGCCTATATCGACTGGCTGATCGAGCAGGGTATACCGGTTGTCGCAGTAGCTCACCCTCCCCAACCCGGCCTGATCACCCTCAACGTCGATAACATCGAAGGCGGATACATGGCTACCCGTTATCTCCTGAGCCAAGGCCACCGCCGAATCGGGACGATCCCGGGTGTGGACAATGGTCGTACCACTGGCTACCAGCGCGCCCTGGCAGAAGCTGGGTTACCGTTTGAGCCAGACCTTGTCCAGGGGGGAGATTGGTCCTACCAAAGCGGCTATGATGCCATGCAACGCCTGCTACGCATCGCCCCGGACCTGACTGCCGTCTTTGCCCAGAATGACCAGATGGCTATTGGGGCCATACAAGCTCTGCGTGATGCAAATCGCCAGGTGCCGGACGATGTCGCCGTCGTTGGCTTTGACGACATCCCGGCAGCAGCTTTTGCCTGCCCACCATTGACCACCATACGGCAGCCCATGCGCGAGATCGGCTGCTTCGCCGTCCGTACGTTGCTGGAAAGAATTCGCCATCCAGTGATGGACAGAAAGGAGATTGTATTCAAGACGCAGTTTATCAGACGATCCTCGGCCTGAACGATTCTCACCTGCGGTTGCTGGGCACTGCCCGATCTAGGCAAGAAGGAGAGCACCATGTTCAGAAAGTTGGCCTTGTTGTTGATCGTCATTGCTGTCGTGGTTCCTGCGATAGCAATCCGTGCTCAAAGCAGCGATGTCTCAGGGAAAATTGTGGTCTGGGGCTGGACCGCAGCCATCCGCGACACCCTAGAAGCCGCCGGGGTCCTCAGCGCCTTCAATGAAGCCTACCCCAATGTCGAAGTGGAGATCGTATACTATCCGCCTGCGGACGTATACACCAACCTTCCGCTGGCCCTGACCGCCGGTGAGGGCGCATGCGACGTCTGCCTGGTTGAAGATAGCCATTTGAGTGAATTCGTCCACCTGGGTGGGCTGGCCGACCTCACTGAATGGGTTACCCCCTACCTCCCCATTACCAATGCCTACCGCTGGCCCAATGCAGAACTGGACGGCCGTTACTATGGGATGCCCTGGGACTCCGGGCCGGTGGTGATGTACTACCGCCGTGATGTGCTCGACATGGCCGGACTCCCGAGCGATCCTGAAGCTGTCTCCGAGATGGTAGCCACCTGGGATGGCTACCTAGACATGTGCCGGACCATCAAGGAAGAGACGGGGTTCTACTGCTTTGCCCACAACAAAGCTAACAACTACGGCCGTCTCTATGAGATGATCCTGTGGCAACAGGGCCTGGGCTACTACGACCGCGAGACCGGTGAAATTACGGTCAACAGCCCGGAGAACGTGGCCACGCTGGAACTGCTGGGCAAGTTCTGGGAAGAGGATCTGGTTACCGATAATCTGGAATGGACAGACGCCTGGTACGCCGAATTTGCAGCTCTGCCTGAAGAGGGCGGCACGCCAGTCGCCACCCTGATCGAGGCCTCGTGGATGGACGTTTTCCTCAAGAGCTGGATTGCCCCCGGCACTGAAGGTCTGTGGGGCGTAGCCTATATGCCAGCGGTCAAAGAGGGCCAGGTACGGGCTTCCAATGACGGCGGTTCGGCCTTTGTGATCCCTGAGCAGTCGCAGAACAAGGAGGCTGCCTGGGCGTTCATTCAGTTCGCTGTCGGCACCGAAGAGAGCCAGATTGCCATGTTCCGACAAAGCGGTTTCGTGCCTGCTCTGGAGACAACCTACGACGATCCGGCCTTTGCCGAACCCGATCCATTCTTTGCCGGTCAGCAGACCAAGCTCATCTACGCCGATGTTGTGCACAAAATCCCGGATGGCACGGTCTACGGCCCCAATTACAGTATGATGAACGGGGCGGTATCCGTGGCTATCCAATCGTACGCCAGCGGCCAGATGTCTGCGCAGGAAGCGCTTGATCTGGCGGCGGAAGAGATTGCAGCCAACCTCGAATAACCCTCGCCTGTCGGCCTGAGGGGGGCCGCGCGGCCCCCCTCCTAGCACCTCTCCGGGCGGGAGGAACTCATGGATCAACAGCCGATCACTTCACCAGTCGCACCTCAAGCCTTGTCAGGGCACGGCAGGTGGCATCACCTGTGGCGTGAGATAGTCAGAAATCGCTGGGCGTATGTGTTTATCTCGCCCTTCTATGTGCTGTTCATCATCTTCGGCCTGTTCCCGGTGGGATTCTCGCTGTTTCTCTCTTTCCAGGATTGGAACGGCGTCCGGCCGATGGAGTTTGTGGGGCTGAAGAATTTTGAGTTTCTGCTGGGTGCGGGCGGTCGCGTCTTCTGGCAGTCGATCACCAACAGCCTCATCCTGTTCGTCATGTACGTGCCCATCATGACATTTACGGCCATTGTGCTGGCAGTCCTGCTCAATTCGCCACGGGTGAAGGGCTTTCAGGTCTACCGGACGCTGATTTTCGCCCCCTACGTCACGACCATGATCGCAGCGGGCATCACCTTTGGCCTGATGTTCCAGCATAATGGTGGGCTTTTCAACCTGCTGTTACAGGGCATCGGCCTCAACCCTGTACCCTGGCTGGAAGACATCTGGTGGGCGCGCGTGTCGTTATGCATCCTCGTAGTCTGGGGCTGGCTAGGATACAACATGGTTCTGATGCTTTCCGGCCTGCAAACCATCCCCCATGAGTTAACCGAGGCCGCCATGATTGACGGCGCTTCAGCAGTACAGGCGTTCTTTCGGATCACCATTCCCCTGCTCCGTCCGATCATCCTGTTTTCGGTTGTCCTGTCCACCATTGGCACGTTTGGCCTCTTCAACGAAGTGATGTCGCTCACCAATGGCGGTCCTGTACGGGCAACCACAACGCCGCTGGTACAGATTTACAACGTTGCTTTCGGCGACTTTCGTTTTGGCCGGGCTTCCGCCCAGGCTTATGTCTACGCTCTGTTGATATTCGTATTGACGTACCTCCAGTTCAAGTACGTTGATCGTGATACCGGCTAACACCCCCGCTATACCGGCTGCTGCACCAGAAAGGGGATCTGGCCCATGACCACAAGCGACCGCCTCAAAAATCTACTTATCGATGCCGGCATCCACATCCTGCTGATTGCCATCTCGATCTTCATGATTCTCCCCTTTGTCTGGATGCTGAGCACCTCCTTCAAACCGCAGGAGGAGGTCTTCGCCCGCCCTCCAATCCTGATCTCCGAGAACATGAGTCTGGATGGCTATCGATACATTTTTGAGCAAGCTGGAGCGCTCAGAGCCTTCTGGAATACATTATTCATGGCTACCACCAGCACAGCCTTCGCCCTGTTCTTTTGCTCCCTGGGGGGGTATGGCTTTGCCAAGTATAATTTCCCCGGTCGCCGTATCCTGTTCATGTTTCTCCTGGGAACAATGATGATCCCTGGTGCAGTAACCATGGTACCTTCCTACGTACTCATGAAGGAATTCGGCTGGATCAACACGTTCCTGCCGTTGATTGTGCCGGGGGCGGCCAACGCTTTTGGTATCTTTTTCATGCGCCAGTACATCAGCGGCGTTTCCAACGAACTTCTTGATGCCGCCCGGATTGATGGCTGTAGCGAATTCGGGGTCTTCCGGCGGGTAGTGCTGCCCATCATTGCCCCTGGCCTGACCAGCCTGGGCCTAATCTTCTATCTTGGATCGTGGAACAACTATCTCGGCCCGCTGATCTACCTGAAATCCCCTACCCTGTTTACCCTTCCCCTTAAGATGATGACCTTCTCTGGCCCGCCGGGATATTCCGCTTACCGGGAGATGATGGGTCTGGCGGTGGTCAGCGTCGTGCCGCTCCTGATCCTGTTTCTTATCTTGCAGCGTCGCTTCATGGAAGGCATCACTGCCGGGGCCATCAAAGGCTGATCCAGATTCCTGCCTTCTGTTGGGCCTGCTGGCAATTTCATATAGTGGCTGTGCAGACCTGCCTGTGGAAACGAGAATGTCATGATCTACTACGGTGCAGATTACTATCCCGAACACTGGCCGGAAGATCGCTGGGCGCAAGACGCCCGACTGATGCAGCAGGCCGGTTTTAACGTGGTTCGACTGGCAGAGTTCGCCTGGAGCCAGATGGAACCCGCACCCGGTCGCTATGACTTTGCCTGGCTGGACCGCGCAATTGACGTGCTGGCGGCGCATGGAATCCGTGTCGTTCTGGGCACACCAACGGCCTCGCCTCCCCCCTGGTTGATGCATAACCGGCCTGAATTGTTCCTCGTCCGGGAGGACAATAGCCGGGCAACCTATGGCGGTCGGCGAGAATACTGCCCGACCCATCCCCTCTACCGGACTCATGCCCGCCAGATCGCCCAGGCCATGGCTGAACACTACCACGCCAATCCGAACGTAATCGGCTGGCAGATCGACAACGAGTTCGGGGATCGCTGTTACTGCGAGAACTGCCGCGCGGCATTCCAGGATTGGCTCCGGGCAAGGTACAGGACGCTAGATGTGCTCAACCGATGCTGGGGAACAGTCTTCTGGAGTCATGAGTATACGGCCTGGGAACAGATTCCTGTACCGTTGGCCAACGCCGTGATCTCCAACCCTGGCCTCGATCTCGACTACCGGCGTTTCATTTCGGCTACCTATGTCTCCTTACAGCAGGAGCAGATCGCTATCCTGCGCCAGAGATGTCCGGATCAGTTCATCACTCATAACTTCATGGGCTTCAAGTATGACAAGTTGGACTATTTTGATCTGGCCGAGCCTCTGGATCTGGTCACCTGGGATAACTATCCGCGCGGTTTCTGGAGCAATGAGGCCGCTCCTCCTGCACTGCTGGCCCTCAGCCATGCGACAATGCGCGGTTTGAAGCGGCAAAATTTCTGGGTGATGGAAAGCCAGAGTGGGATCACTGGCTGGCAGACAATGGGCGCCGCTCCCCGCCCTGGCGAGATCCGGTTATGGGCGTATCAGGCTATTGCCCATGGTGCAGATGGGATCGTATTTTTCCGCTGGAGGACTGCCCGCTTTGGCGCGGAGCAGTTCTGGCATGGCATCCTCGATCACGACGGACAGCCGCGCCGCCGCTACGCCGAAGTTGCCGCTCTGGGCAGCGAACTGCAGCGTATTGCCGCGGCGCTGGAAGCAACGGAGACCCGCACAGAAGTCGCTATGCTGCTGTCGTACGACAGTCGCTTTGCCTTCCAGATCCAGCCGAATAACCCGGACTTCGACTACGCAACACATCTTTACGACTACTATGCTGCTCTACACCGCCAGCATATCGCCGTTGATATTGTCGGGCCACATGCTGATCTCTCTGGCTACAGAATGCTAATTGTCCCGGCGCTGTACATTCTGCCAGACAACCTGGCAGAGAAACTGGAGGCCTTCGTTGAAGGTGGGGGAACAGTGGTGCTTACCACCAGAAGCGGTGTCAAGGACTTCCATAACACCGTCGTTGACCGGCCCCTGCCAGGCCTGCTCAGTACCCTGTGTGGAGCTACAGTGGACGAATACGACTCGCTTTACCAGGGTTCCAGCATTCCGATCCAGGCGGCTGGAAACAGTGGCATCACCGGCGCGGCAACCGTATGGTGTGACATCCTGGTTCCTGAAACGGCAGAGGTTCTGGCGACATACGGGAGCGACTTCTACATGGGTCGCCCGGCCATTACCCTCAACCGCTATGGTAAAGGGCGGGCGTTCTATGTAGGAACAGTCGGTGACCGACGCCTGGTAGACTCGGTGGTGAGATATGTGCTGAGCGCCCTCAACATCCGCCCACCGCTGAAGGCGCCCGAAGACGTTGAGATTGCTCTGCGCTGGCAGGCTGATCAACCGCTGATCTTCGCGCTTAACCACAGCAGCGACACCCGCGAGGTGGCCCTTGAGCAGCCCTACGTCGACTTGATCACCGACCAGCCTGTCGGCCCGGTGCTAACCCTGCCTCCGAAAGGCGTGGCCATCCTGGCGCCAGGGGAAACCCGATCTTGAGCGCAGTCTGAAATCCGTGAGGCTACCACTCGTTGAAAAGAGGCATAGACCAATTGGCGGAATGACAGTTGGGCCGCGCGAAACATGCGCGGCCCAACCGATTCTCGTTGCAGGCCCACTGAAAACGGCGTGCCTTACAAGGCAGATAAACTCTGCCCAAGAGGAATAGCTGTAAACCTTACAGCTAGTGCGGAACTAGGGTCAGAAGACACCAACCCAGTGCGCCCCGAATGGTTGTGGCATTATCCCGCTGGCGGACGATCAGCCGCTGTGTGCGCGGGAAGGGATCACCGGCTTTGCGTGCTACCTTGCCGCGGTGCAGCTTGAAACGGTCGATGATCTCTTTCTCAAAGAAGGCTGGGTTGCCTTGCAGGCGGGAGCCGAAGGTTTTGCTGTCCCAGCCGCCGCCCCAGCCCAGGCAGATAACGCATTTATTAGCGGGTAATCCAGTTACATACCCACGCAAATCGGTGAAAAATCTTCGGACATTAGCAGCACCATTCTGCTGCATCCGACTACTACGCGCTATGCGGCGATCTAGGAGATCCAGCGTGTGTTGATTAACCCGCTGTGCCAGCTCGGTGACGATCCATGGCTCCAAACTATGTAGACCCAAAACACTGTCTGTTTGTGGCTGGAACAGGTGGTCATCGATGGTCAGTCGCCCCGCAAATACCGTATCTGCGCCGATGGCTTCGACCTCAATTGGACTGTCAAAGGAACTACTCTTGGCCACCTGGATATTCAATATCTGCCAGACCGCGCCCTCAGTCTGGAGGTGCAGGTCGCCGATATGCAGCGCGCGCAGCAAATCCTTGTTAGGGCCATCCTTATCACTGCGTTTTGGGCGAAACAGGCGGTCTTCGAGCGTCTGCCCTGCCCAGGATTTGCTCTTTCTGATGTCGTTTGCCTGGACTGCCTTTACCTGCTCCGGCCATCCCGCCCAGGCGAGCGCCGTGCGCAAGGCGCCTTTGAGCGACGATCCCGGGATGTACGGCTGGTAGTCCGGGGTTTTGATGCACTCGCGGAGTTTCGATGACGTCTGCTGGGCGCGGATCGCACCCTTAGCAGAATAGATCACGTATTGGTCCCGTTCAGCCTGCGGGATGCTTTCCAGCAGTTCAGCGGGATGCGCGTTGCCGAATTCAGGCGCCCACAGGTCGGCCAGGATTCGATCCACATCAAGCCGCCAGGTGGTCTTGCCATCGTCAATGAAGTCAATTCCCTTCATCAACACATTGCCGGTGCCAATGTGCAGCGGTGTGATTGCTTGCAGTGTTACGTCGAAATGGCGATAGATCTTCTGGATGGCGCTCATTGTCTAGTTCCCTCCCGCCAGTCCGACCGGAAACATCAGCCCGTAACGCCAGCTTGGATGCGGTGCGCCGTCCGGGCTGATGTCCACAAGACATCCACCACCCTTCGGCCCGCTGGTCAGGATGGCTCCTTCTTCAATCATGGTGACCGTGCGCCGTTCACGATCAGGGACACCGGCTGCCCGCATCCAGCCGCTAATTTGCGTCAGGCGATAGGACGCCTGCGGATGGTCCAGGTAGTGCAATTCATCCGGCGCCGGGTAAAAACGGCTTAGGGTCACTACCGTATCGTGAGGGGAAGGATCCGGCAGGTTCAAGACTAGCGGATCGCCGAACTCAAACGCGCCCAGCCCACAGCTCCGCAGGCCGCCGATTCCGAACGCCTGAAGGTCCTGCAGAAGGCTATCGACCAGGTCACGGAGTGAATATCCCCCAACGCGCTTGTCAGGATCGCGCCAGGCGATGGCGAACCACAGTCCGCATCCCTGGCGGAAAACCGTTTCCCCATGATGAAAGATGGCGGAACGCCAGCTCTCTCGATCAACGGCCACCCGTGGACGTTGCCGTACGCGCCAGATGTCTATGTTTTCTTCGTGCGGATGTAATTCACCCGGCAATCCTGGCTCGTCGCCGGTCGCGATCCAGACTGTGCCATGCTGGTATGATCTGGCTTTCGTGCCGAAATCGGCTAGCGTTGCGCCATTGAGTACGGCGCGGAAGATCGCCTGGCTGACGTATCGCACCTTCTTCAACGTCTTATCAGCGCTGGGCGCTGATACTCTTGAAATAGCCGGCATAGGGAACAGCAGCACATCGCCTGCAAACGGAAACGCCGAGCTGATCAGAAATGGCGCATCACCTGCCTTATAGGTCGTGCCATCCGCCCCGGTTCGACGCGGAAACGCTGATACCAGCTCATCGGCGAGGGCCGGATGGCGCTCTGCGAGCTGCGTGAGCAATGCGGCGAAAATTGTATCGGAAGCCAGGCGATGATCGGTCGCTTCCAGGCCAACTCCACGCCGCCCTGTATGGAGTCCGCCGGAGAACTTCAGGCGGTAGACGTGTGCGTCCATCGCTCAGCCTCCGCCGAGCAGTTTCGGCAGGTCCATCACCGGGCCGAAATCGGCGAGTGAAGGTGCTTTGGCCAGTTCTCTGCGTTCCGCATAAGCCAACTTACCCTGGGAGTCGGTGGTCGCGCGCGCGCTGATCACGATGTTGCGGAACCGAATCTGACCGTTACCACGTGATCCTCCGCCACCCAGGTATCCATCCTCAACCAGCAGCATGCCGTTGTAAAGCACATTGAACAGACCGGGAGGATCGTTCTCGTAGACATTCAGCACCATCTGCCCGGGCGCGAATACAGAACCCGCCGGCACGCGCTCGAGGTTGCGCGGCACCGCTGCACTCGTTATCCGGTCGATGGCAACCTCGACTTTGATTTCGGTGAAGGGCATATCCAGCCGGCGCGTTGCCATCGCCAGACGCGTTTCCTCTGACAGCGGTATGTCCCTTACCAGCAGGCGCGATGGGCGCGACCATTCATTCTCGCCGGTGACGCCAAAGAGCTGGCACACGGGGGAGGTGTCATAATCCTGCTGACTTTTCGCGCTATGGATTGTGACCCATTGCCCGATCTTCTGGTTCAGAGGTAACCCCATCGCCTTTTCCAGCGAGGAGCGCATCTTGCCGCGCAGACTTGACCCCGGAATATATGGTACCTTGATTGCTAGTTAGCGTTGGTCAAGGCCAAGGCGATGAGCGAGGCCAAGACCTTCAGGGCAACACCAGCATTGGTACGAGCATGAAGGCGTTGCAGACCCATCTTCTCCAACTGGCTATTGAC
>JABLXG010000015.1 GCA_013178165.1 Anaerolineae bacterium | reverse complement strand
TTTTCATGTTCCTGCAACAGAATGAAGTCGCGTGTCATTTTGAGAGAAAATACACATGCGATTTGGTGCGTAGATGGGCAACCTTCAACCGGCATCTGAATTTCAACCGCGAAAGATACACTACCCAGGGGGGCGCTTTGCGGTACAATCGCCCCCCGTCAGATCGGGCGGAAAGGGCGGGTGAGCATGCTGCAGCGGCTGATCGGCGAAGTCAGGCGGCTGGGCCGCAGCAAGTTCGTGCGGGATACGGTTATGCTACAGGCGGGCAGCCTGGCCCTGACCGCGATCGGCGCAGTTTCGTTTGTGGTGGTGGCACGCGGGCTGGGGCGGGAAGCCTACGGTGTCTACCAGCTGGTGCTCAACAGCTACGGCCTGCTGATGACCTTCAACCTGACCGGCCTTGGCCCCAGTACGATCACCCGTCTGGCGGAGGCGATCGGGGCCGGAGACCGGGATCGCGTCCGCGATCAGATGGCGTTTTTTGCGCAAATCTCGCTGGCGGTTGCTGTCCTGGCGTTGCTGGCAGCGGCCCTCTTCGGCCCGCTGCTGGCCATCAACCCGTTGATCAGCGATCTGCTGCTGGTCTACATGCTGACATTGTTCTTCCTGCCCTGGCACAACCTGCTGTTGCTGGTATTGCAGGCCCTGCGCATCATGCACGGCTATACCCTGCTGGACAACGTGGCCAACCTGATCGAGGCAGTGCTCAAGATCGTGGTTGTCCTGCTGGGCTGGGGCGCGGCGGGCGTGATCGGGGCGCTGGTGGCGACCGCGGCCATCAAGGCCGTCGGTAGCCTGATCCTCTACCGCCGCCTGCAGCGCCAGCGTCCAGAATTGCTACCAACGGTAGGCGAAGTACTCGGCGCCGCCCGCCGCAATTCACCGCGCCCCCACTGGCGCCTTGGCTTTCTGCTGGCCGTGGATAAGAACGTGGCTGCCCTGTACACGCTGCTGCCGGTGCAGGCGCTGGCGATGATCAGCGGGGCGGCAGCGGCGGGCTTTTTGCGGCTGGGACTGCACGCCCTCAGCTACGTGAATCTGCTCTTCAACGGCATCCTGACCAACCTGGAGGCGCGCCTGCCGGCCCTGGCCGGTCAGGGCGACTACATCCGCCTGGTGGACAACGTGCGCCGTGTGCTGCGCTACCTGATCCCCAGCGCCGTGGCGTTGTACGGGGGCTTTGCCCTGCTGGCCCCGCTGGTCGCGCCCATCCTGGGGGAGGAATACATCCCGGCCATCCCCGTGATCCGGGTGTTGTGCCTGTTTGGTCTGGTGACCGGGATCGGCGGCGTGTTTGGCCCGCTGTACCGCACGTTGCGCGTTATGCGCGGCATCCTGGTGATCAAAATCGGAGCGCTGCTGGTGATGGCTGTACCCGGCCTCTGGCTGGTCGCCAGCTATGGCGAGGTTGGCGGCGCGTGGGCGATCGTCCTGATCTATAGCCTGTCTGTCGGGCTGACCATCGCCCTGATCTGGCCGCGCCTGCAACGGCTGGCCGCAGAGCAGGCCGCCAGGCGCTGATTGCGGCGCTGTTTTCCACCGCCTGCCTGACGGCCGCCTTGCAACCCGTGACCGCAGCCCGCCGGGATGGTACACTAGACCCCAGCATGGCAGGCCAGCGTAGCTTCCGAATCCGGCCCGCCGGTTTTCTCCAAGGAGTTCACGTATGAGTCGCGAGGCTCTTTTGCAGCGCATCGAGGATCGCACGGCCCGGATCGGCGTGATCGGCATGGGGTATGTCGGCCTGCCGCTGGCCGTCGAATTCGGGCGGGCCGGTTACCGCGTCCTGGGCGTCGACCCGCAAACGAAGAAGGTTGATCAGCTCAACCGGGGGCAGAGCTACATCCCGGATGTGCCCACCGAGACGGTGGCGGCTCTTGTCCGGGAAGGCCGCCTGAGCGCCACGACTGAGTACGCCCCCCTGCGTGAGATGGACGCCGTGCTGATCTGCGTGCCGACACCGCTGCGCAAGACCAAAGACCCGGATATGTCCTACATCTACGCGGCTACGGAGTCGCTGGCTCCGTTTATGCACCGCGACATGATCGTTGTGCTGGAAAGCACCACCTACCCTGGCACCACCGATGAGGTCATCGTCCCGCAACTCACGGAACCGGCCGGCCTCAAGGTGGGCGAGGATGTGTTTATCGCCTTCTCGCCGGAGCGGGTCGACCCCGGCAACCGGGTCTACCAGACCCGCAACACGCCCAAGGTGGTCGGCGGCGTAACCCCGGCCTGCACCGAGATCGTGGCCGCCCTCTACACCAAAGCTATCGACCGGGTCGTGCCGGTCTCTTCCCCCCGCACGGCAGAGATGGTCAAACTGCTGGAGAATACCTTCCGCGCGGTGAACATCGGCCTGGTCAACGAGATGGCGATCATGTGCGACAAGCTCGGCGTCAACGTCTGGGAGGTGATTGAAGCGGCCTCCACCAAGCCGTTCGGCTTCATGCCCTTCTATCCCGGCCCTGGCCTGGGCGGGCACTGCATCCCGATCGATCCGTTGTATCTGAGCTGGAAGCTGAAGGCGCTCAATTACAACGCCCGCTTCATCGAGCTGGCCAGCGAGATCAATACCTCGATGCCTTATTACGTGGTCAATAAGGTAGCCAGTGCGCTCAACGACGAGGGCAAGGCGGTGCGCGGCAGCCGGATCGCTGTGCTGGGCGTGGCCTACAAGAAGGATATCGACGACGTGCGGGAAAGCCCGGCGCTGGACGTGATTCATCTGCTGGAGGAAAAGGGCGCTTCCGTCACCTACCACGACCCCTATATCCCCTCGATCAAGCTCGATGGTCGCGCGCTGCAGAGCGTCGAGCTGACCGCTGACTGGCTGGCGAAGGCTGACGCAGTCGTCTGGGTGACCGATCACAGCGCCTACGACCGGCAGTGGATTCTGGATAACGCCCGGCTGGTGGTGGACACACGCAACGCCACCAAAGGCTTCAGCGGCAAAGCGCGGGTCGTCAGCCTGTAAACCGCCCCAGCGACCTGACCTGAGCCTGTAGTTCAGCGCCGGCCCCCGCGCCGGCGCTGTGCTTTTCCCTGCCCGCGCTGGACGGCGCTAGGCGCAAAGGGCCATATTCCTCCCTGGCAGGACGTGCTACGATGGTCATATCCCGCCCGATGCCTCCTGACCAGATGTACGGTCGCCGGGAGGCGACGAGAAGGACAATCGGGCCAGAGGATCATGAACCGCACTGGCTGGCTGGTGGTATTCCTGCTTTTGCTAACCACGGCGCTGGGCGCTGTGCAGCTCAACGATACGCTGTGGTACGACGAGATCTTCACCCTGCAGGAAGCCGGGGCGCGCTTCTACGGCCCCTATTCCCTGGCAGATGTCTGGCGGCAATCGGCGGCAACCGAGCCGAACAACCCGCCTGGCTACCATTTGCTGGTCAACCTGTGGGGGACGCTGGTCGGGTGGACTCCACTGGCCACCCGGACGCTTTCCCTGCTGGCGGGTGTGCTGGCGGTGGCGGCGATCTACCGTCTGGGCCGCGATCTGGCCTCTCCAGTGGCCGCACTGGGCGCTGCGCTGGCGCTGGGTGCGTCGGCTTTCTTTGCCCACTACCTGCATGAACTGCGCACGTATACACTGGTTGTTCTGGTCGCCACGGTAATGCTGCTGGCCTACTGGCGAATCCTGGCTGCCGGGGAGCGTCCATGTCGGGCTGCCCAGACGCTGCTGGCGCTGGCGGTCGCCGGGGCCGCCTATACCCACTACCTGGCGCTGCTGTTACCCCTCAGCCTGGGCCTTTACCAGCTACTCTTTGTACGGCAGCCTGGCGTCTGGCGGCGAACAGCCATTCCGGCGTTGCTGGGCGCGCTGCTCTTCCTGCCCTGGCTGAGCGTGATGGAGCGCGGAGTTGAGCAGACAGTGCACATGGGCGGGCGGACGATCGCCATGCCCGCCGTTATGGCGCTGCTCATGCTGGCCTATGCCTTCAGCAATGGGCTGTTTCTACCGGCGCTGGTGGCGGGCGGGGCGGCCATTGGCTACCCGGCACGCGGGGCGCGACTGATCTGGTTCCTGGCCGGGGCGCTGCTGGGGTTGATCCTGCTGATCAACGCCGTCACGCCGCTGATCACCCATGTGCGCTACCTGCTGATGCTCTGGCCGCTGCTGGCGCTTATCGCCGGTCTGGGGATCGACCGGCTATGGCATGCGCCGCGCTGTCGCTGGCTGGCCCTGGCTGTCGCCGCCGCGTGGATTGTAAGCGGCGTCTGGTACGCGCTCGACTCCACGCTGGTCGACATCCTGTTCTACAACAACGACCGGGGCGATCTCTTCCGGCGGCACCTGCCGCTGGGTGATCTGACCCGCACCCTGCAGGCGGAGGCCCGCGCCGGGGATGTGCTGGTATATCATGCGCCCGTACCGACCTGGCCGATCTCCGATGTGATCGAGTACGACATCCACGATCTGGGGCTGCACAAGCTGTATACCGACTGGCTGACCTACGCGCCCGGCGAAGGGGAGGATTTTAGCGTGGCGGCGGCCAGCTTCCTGGGCCAGACCACCCGCGCCTGGCTGGCCCTGGAACACCGCTCGCAGCCCGATCCTTACGCCGCCGCGCTGGACGCCGTGCAGGCGGCGCTGGCGGCGGATTTCGGCCTGTGCCGGCGGGCGGTGGATCGGCCGGGCCTATCGCTGGAGCTATATGCCCGCGCCCCGGCCTGTTGCTGTGCGGCAGAAGCAGCCCCGCCGATCGTCCGCTTTGGCGACGACATCGCCCTGACCCATCTCGCTCCACTGCCGCCGGTGGTCGGCGGCGATCACACGTTGCTGATCGGGTGGCGGCAGGGCGAAGACGTGCCGCCCTACACTTACTCGCTGGCGGTGCACCTGTACGATAGCGCGGGCGATCTGGCCGCCCAGGTGGATGTTGGACTGCCGCTGGATCGTTGTGCCTGCCAGCAGGTCATCCTGCCGACCGGCGATCTGCTGCCGGGGGAATACCGGGCCATGTTGATGGTCTACGACTGGCGGACGGGCGTCCGCCTGCCGGTCACGCGCCCGAACGGACGGCAATCCGACCGCCTGCTGCTGGGCCAGGTGATCGTACGCGGGCGGGAACGGTGAGCGCATCGCCTCACCATCATCCCAGGTGGAAGTATGCCTCCAGCCGGGGGGCGAAGCCTTCCGGCCAGTAAGCGCCGCTGGCCGGGTCCTGCACGTAACGGCCCCGGTAGTCGCCGCGCACAATACGCTCCAGCATCTCCGCGAACCAGTCGACTTCCGCTTCGTTGTTGTAGCAGCCAAAGCTGGCCCGCACCAGACCGGGCAGGTGTGCCTTGACGCCGTTGTGGATCTCCTGCTGGTAGGAGGCCGCCTGCTGCTCGTCCACGCCCAGCAGGTGCAACAGGTACGGATGGGCGCAGAAGCAGCCATTGCGCACGCCGATCCCGCCTTCCGCGCTGAGAATGGCCGCCACCAGGTAGTGGCTCATCCCTTCCACGATGAAGGGCACCACCCCAACCTTGTCACGGGCGCGGGCGGGATCGGTGATGCCAAAGACACGCACGCCGGGGATGCGGCCCAGCCGTTCCAGCAGGCGCGCTGTCAGGACGGCCTCATGTTCGGCCAGAGCGTCCATGCCGATCGCTTCCAGGCACAACATGGCCTGGGCCATGGCTACCGCGCCGACGACATTGGGGCTGCCGGCTTCTTCCCGATCGGGCAGACCGGCCCACTTGACGGAATTGACCGTCACAATGTCGACCACGCCGCCGCCGACCATATCCGGATCGCCTTCCAGGAAGGTATCCCGCCGCCCGATCAGGGCGCCAGTGCCGAACGGCGCGTACATCTTGTGGGCGGAAAGCACCACATAATCCAGATGGCCGGGATCGTCCAGCGGGCGCATCTCCACCGCCCGGTGCGGGGCCAGCTGGGCCACATCCACCAGGATTTGCGCCCCGGCAGCGTGCGCTTTCTCGGCGAGGCGATGAATGGGGTTGATGTAACCGGTCACATTAGAGGCCCCGGTCACCGCCACCAGCTTCACCCGCCCGGCGTAGCGTTCCAGCAGCCGGTCAAAGTGAGCCTCGTCCAGCGCCCCGCTGGAGTCCGGCAGGACATGCTCCACATGGGCCACCTTGCGCCAGGGCAGATCGTTGGAATGGTGTTCCATCAGCGTGGTCAGCACTACGTCGCCCGGCTGAAAGGGGAAGCGGTTGGCCAGCTTGTTGAGCGCTTCCGTGCTGTTCTTGCCGAAGATGGCCGTGTGGGTAGCCGGGTCCGCGCCGACAAAGCGCAAGGCGATCGCGTGGGCGGCCTCATAGGCTTCCGTGGCCACCTGGCTCTTGAAGCCGCTGCCGCGGTGGACGCTGGAATACCAGGTCATGAATTCGTTGACCTTGTCCAGCACCGGGCGCAGGGCGGGGGTGCTGGCGGCGTTATCAAAGTTGACATAGGGGCGTGTTGTGCCGTCCAGCAGGGGGACCTGTGCATCAATGCCGACGATGTTCTCGCGGACAGTGTCAATGGTCAGACAGCGGGCGTTCCGGACCGGCGCGGCAAGAGTCGTCATGCAGGGCGCTCCTGAAGTAGTGATGGGATCACTCCTGGGCAAAATCGCGTGGCGGATACTATAGCGATGACTCCTGGCGGCTGGCAACCTGTAAAATGGCAGGGGGAGAGGCTGAATCTGTCAGCCGTTCCGGGATGAATCGGGAGGCTGGGAAGCCTTCCCTGTTCCTGACCCCTTACGGCCAGGCATCTCCCTGCTGCAGCGCATTTTCCTGCTGCGCACGCCGCAGTACAATCGGCGGCAAAGCTCCGCTGACCCACTGGAGCTTCCCTCGCCGCCGGCCATCTGTTGGTCACACAGGTAGAGACGATGAGCCAGACAACCGATATCCTCAACCGGGTGTTGCCGATTCTGCTGCTGCTCGGACTGGGCTACTGGATCCGGCGCAGCCGGTTCCTGACCGATCAGGCCATTGACGACCTGCGCAAGATCGCGGTCAACATCGCCCTGCCCGCCGTGTTGTTCATGTCCTTCCTCAACATTGAGCTGAAGCTCACCTATCTCGTCACCTTCCTTGCCATCTTCCTGCTGTGCCTGCTGCTCTACGGACTGGGGCTGCTGCTCAGGGCGGGGCCGGGCGGTGGGCGGGCGTACTTCCCCTTTCTAATGACGGGCTTTGAATATGGCATGCTAGGGGTGAGCCTGTTCGGCAGCGCCTATGGCCTGGAAAATATCGGCTATATCGCCATCATCGATCTTGGTCATGAGATCTTCATCTGGTTTGTGTTTCTGGCGCTACTCCTGATGCGGCGGGATGGGTTGAGCGGGCCGGGGCAGGTGGTGCGGGCGTTTCTCCGCTCGCCGGTGGTGATCGCGATTCTGGCCGGGCTGGCCTTTAACCTGCTAGGTGCACAGACATTCCTGGCCACAACCGCCATCACCGGCGGGATCATGGCAACGCTCAGCTTCCTGAGCCATCTTGTGGTGCCGCTGATCCTGATCATCATCGGCTACGGGATCAGGCTGGATGTCGCCGGCATCCGGCAGACCCTGCCGGTGATCGCCACACGGCTGGCGATTCTGTTGCCGCTGGCTTTCCTGCTGAATCGCTTTCTGATCCGGGGCCTGCTGGAGCTGGAACGCGGCTTTGAGATCGCCCTGTTCACGCTCCTGATCCTGCCGCCGCCGTTCATCATCCCCCTTTATGCCCGCGCCGACACGCCGGAAGAGGAAAAACGGACGATCAACAATACCCTGATGATCTATACGGTGATCACGATCGTGCTGTTCAGCGTGCACTTTGTGCTGAACCCGGTGCTATAGGGGGAAAAGTTCGCGGCGGTACGGCGGCGACTGAGGGGCCTGAAGTGAGGGGCTTAGACCATCGTTTACCCCCGTCTGGCCGATCATGTGAAACCGGCTACCGCCGCCAGCACTTCCTCAAAGCGGGCGGCGTAGTGACGCACATCCAGCCGGGCCAGCACATGCGCCCGCCCGGCGGCCCCCATCCGCGCCCGCAGGTCCGGATCGATCAGCAGCCGCCACACTGCCGCCGCCAGCGCCTCCGGATCGCGCGGGGGGACGAGCAGACCCGTCTGGCCATCGAGCACGGTTTCCGCCGGGCCACCGACATTGGTGCTGACCACCGGCACCGCGCAGGCCATCGCCTCCAGGTGGGCCATCCCGAACGACTCAAAGTCCGAGGCACAAACCAGGATGTCGCTGGCCCGCAGGGTAGGGACGAGATCATCGCTGAAGCCAGTGAAGATCACGCTTCGTTTGAGGTCGGGGTTGCTTTCCACCGCGGCCAGGATCGCCGCCTTGTGCCGGTCGCCGACTGCGCCATCGAGCACGTTGTCGCCCACGATCAAAAAGCGCGCCTGCGGGAATTCCGGCGCGATACGGGCCGCCATGCCCAGGAAGTTGAGATGTCCCTTGATCGGCTGGAAGCGCCCCAGGATGGTGATCACCGGCGCGTCCGGCGGGATGCCCAGCGCCGCGCGTACCGCGCGACCATCGACTGCCGGGTTGAAGCGATCGACATCCACCCCCAGATGGCGCACCTCCACCCGTTCCGGCGGCATGAACGGCGGTTCCCCCAGAAACCCCGCCTTGCTCCAGCCGGAATCGGCGAAGAGATGGGCCGCCTGGCGGAACAGCCCGCGCTGCCAGGGGCGGGGATGTGTCCAGCGACCGTGGATCATCCACACCCAGGGGACACCCGCCCGGCGGCAGGCTGGAGCAACCAGCGGGATGCTGTGATACTCCGGGCGGACGACGGCGATTCGCTCCCGGCGGATCAGGGCTTCGATCTGCTTGACGACCGGCAGGCGTGCCCACAGCGCCGGGACGAACAGCGGCATCGCTGGTCGCCAGCGGAGGATGTGCACCGGCCAGCCCTGCGATCGCCACAGCGCCGGGAATTGCCCTTCGCCGGGGACCAGCAGGTGCGGCGTCCAGCGTCCAGCGTCCAGGCAGCGCACCATCTCATACAGGCTGGTCTCGCCGCCGCCGAGGCCGGTATAGCTGGAAACGAACAGGATCGGCGTGGGGCGCGGGGCCGCACGGCGACCAGCGGTCATTGAGGATGGAGAAGCGGTCGTCATCATTCGGTCACCTGCCTGAAGTGCGGGGCATATTCTACCACATCGCCGGCCTGCCGGGCGCGGTCCGCCGGGCCTGTGGTATGATTCGGGTGGTTCGGCAGACGGTACAACGAGCGAGGTGCGCGGCATGTCCATCGAGCGGGAGTTGCAGGCTGAGATCGAGCGACTGTGGACGGAGAACGCCCGCTTGCAGGAGACGCTGGAGGCCCTGCGTGCCCGCCGCGACGCCGAGGGACGCATCCGCGCCGTCCTGCGCCGGCAGGACGCCTGCGCCCTGGTGGTGGCCGATGTGATGACCGCCAACCCGGATGTGCTCCACCTGGGGGATAACCTGCGGGCAGCGGTGGAACGCTTCCGCCGGGGCCGCTACCGCCGCCTGCCGGTCCTGGACGCGCACGAGCGGCTGGTCGGGATCATCACCGACCGGGATATCCGCCAGGCGCTCAACTCGCCGTTTGTCCTGCATGAGCGCTGGCAGGACGAGATGCTGCTCAACCAGGTGCTGGTGGATGTCTGCATGACGCCCGATCCGGTCACCGTCCGCCCGGAAACGCCTCTGTACGAAGCGGCCCGCCTGATGCGCACGCGCAAGATCGGCGGTCTGCCTGTCCTGGATGACGCCGGGAAGCTGATCGGGATCGTGACCGAGACTGACCTGTTACGCGCCTTTGAGGAAGCGCTCACTGCCGCCGCCAGCCCGAACTCACCGGACGCGACTGCCCCATGACCACCTCTGCCCGGCCCGAACATATCCTGGCTATTATCCCGGCGCGGGGTGGATCGCGCGGTGTGCCACGCAAGAACATCCACCCGCTGGCCGGGCGCCCGCTGCTGGCGCATACTATCGCTCACGCTCTGGCCGCCCGTTCTATCACCCGGCTTGTCGTTTCCACCGATGACGCCGAGATTGGCGCGATTGCCCGGCAGAACGGCGCGGAGGTGATCTGGCGCCCGGCGGCGATCAGCGGCGATACTGCCACAACCGAATCGGCGCTGTTGCACGTCCTGGATACCTTGCAGGCTGCCGGGGGTTACACACCTGATCTGGTGGTGTTGTTACAGTGCACCTCGCCGCTGCGTTTGCCCGGCGACATCGACCGGGCAGTGGAAACGCTGCTGGAGAGCGGGGCGGATTCGTTGCTTTCGGTGGTGCCGTTCAGCCGCTTCCTGTGGCGGGTCGGGGAGGACGGCCGCCCGCAACCCTACAACTACGACTATCGCCGCCGTCCCCGCCGCCAGGAGTACGCCTCAGGGTTGTGCATGGAAAATGGCTCGATCTACGTCATGCGGCCCCGGGTGTTGCGAGAAGAGCATAACCGCCTGGGCGGGCGCATCACCTGTTACGTCATGCATCCGCTGACCGCCGTGGAGATCGACGCACCGGAAGATTTCGCCCTGGCGGAGGCGATCCTGGCTTGGTCGTGGCCGCCGGAAGCCTAGCGCACGATTCGCACGGGTGGGCGGAGAGAACGGCAATCCGCGCCATCCGTAGCCCTGTCTGTAGCGCGCGCCTGCTGAACAACGCGAGCAGCCCGGAGCGCTAGTGGACAAGCGGCAGCGTGAAACGGAAAGCTGCACCGCCCAGGCGACTATCGTCCACCCAGATACGACCGCCATGCGCTTCCACCGCCATCTTGCAGAAGGTCAGCCCCAGCCCCAGACCGCGATGCTGGCGTTGCGGGATGCCAGAAAGGCCAGTAGCGTACCGCTCGAAGATGCGCCCGCGCACTTCCGGCGGGACGCCCGGCCCGCTATCCTCCACCGTCGCCAGGATGACACCCTCTTCCGGCTGATATTCCGCCCGGATGATCACGCGTCCGCCGTGTGGCGTGTAGTGCAGGGCGTTGTCGATCAGGTTGGTGAACACACGGGTGATTTTGCCGCTGTCCATGAACAGCAGGGGCAGATCTTCCGGCAATTCTCGCTCGATCTGGATGTCCTCTTCTTTGGCTAGCATCTCCAACACCCGCACAGCCCGTTCTACCGGCTCGTGCAGGGAGGCGGAAGTGAGGGTGAGGGGCATCTCACCGCTTTCCAGGTGGGCGACATCCAGCAGGCTGTTGACCAGCGCCAGCAGCCCTTCCGCGCCCCCCTCGGCGATACTGATGACTTCCAGCGCCTCATCGCGGTTCAGCGTTTCATCTTCGGCGATCATGTCGCGCAGCACGCTCAGACCGCCCTTGATCGAGGAAAGCGGGCTGCGCAGGTCGTGCACGATGGTATGGGTCAGTTCTTCGCGGCCCCGTTCCAGTTGCACCTGGGCGCTGATATCCCGCCAGACGAATAGTCGCCCGGCTACCGTGCCATCTTCCGCCAGCACGGGGATACTTTCCTCCTCCAGGTAGATCGTCTGGCCGTGGAGCGTGATCTGGGCGTGGCGCAGGGTGGGCCGCTGTGGATCGCTGCGCAGGGAGCGCCAGATAGCCTTGATGCCGTCGGGATGGCGGAAGTCCTCCCGTGGCAGGTCGTGGAGGGCTGGCTGCCGCAGGGCGCGGAGCAGATGCTTGCCCAGGTAAGGCCGCAGTTCCGCGCCCAGCAGACGCTCCGCCGCCGGGTTAGCGTGCAGCAACAGGCCGTCCCGGTCAACCAGCAACAGGCCATCCCGGGTCGCGCCCAGGATCACAGCCATATGATCGCGCGCCTTGCGGATTTCTTCGTACAGGCGGGCGTTGAGGATGGCTGCCGCTCCCTGGTTGGCCAGCAGCTCCAGCGCACTGGCTTCGTCAGCGCCCAGTTGCTGGATGTCGCGCACGGCCACATTGAGCACACCGATGACCTGGTCGCCGTGCTTGAGCGGGACGCTCTGCAGGGCCGTGATCGGGCTGCTGGGGTCGCGCACGTAAATCTGATCCAGGCTCAGGTGCTGGGAACGGCCTGTGACGGCGGTGCGGTGGGTCACGCCGTCCGGACGCGGGGGATAGTCCTCCAGGTTACGGCGACCATCGCGGTACAGGCTGGCGCCAAAGGTCAGGCGGTCGGTCTCTCGATCGTAGAAGTAGAGGTAGACCTTCTCCGCGTCGACCATCAGCAGGGCGGTCTGGCAAATCACGTCCAGCACCTGGGCCAGGTTGGTGGCGTTGAGCAGAGCGACCGAATTGCGGCGCAGGGAATCCAGGATTTCGATCTGGCGCTGGCGGCTTTCAAAGAGCCGCACGCGCTCGATGGCGCTGGCAGCCTGGTTGGTCAGCAGTTCCATGGCCCGGACTTCGCCCTCGCCCAGATCGTCCGGGTGCCGAACGGCAGCGTTGAGCACGCCGACCGGCTGGCCCTGGTGCACCAGTGGGAAAATCCCCAGCCGCTGGGTCGGGACGCCAGGGAAGCGTTCAAAATCATCGCTGATGATGGAATGCCCGGCGCGCAGGGCACGGTAAGTCAGGCCGTCAGGGCGCGGGTGAGCGATCTCGATGTTACGGCGGCCGTCATGCCACAGGCTGGCGGCGAAGGTCAGCTTGTCCGTTGCCGGGTCGTAAAAGTAAATGTGAATGTTGACGCCGTTGAGGATACTCAGCGCGACATTGCAGACCCGCGTCAGCACGGTGTCCAGGTCAGCGGCCTGTAGCAGGTCCAGCGATAACACGCGGATCGCTTCCAGAACCTCGATCTGGCGCTGGTTGCTGGCCAGCAGCCGGGCGCGGTTCAGGGCGATGGCGGCGTGCCCAGCCAGATTCTGCAGGAAGCGCAGGTGCGCCTCCGTAAAGTGGCCCACCTGGCGGCTTTCCAGATTGATCACCCCCAGGGCTTGATCCTGGTGCAGGATAGGCACGCAGAGTTCTGAGGCAAAGCCAAGCGTCCCCTCCGGCAGCCAGTAATGCGGTGCCCGGCTCACATCGTCGACCAGCAACGGTTCCCGTGTGTGCAACACTTCAGCAACCACGCCCCGGCTGATCTCGGTGTACTGGCGGTGTTGCAGACCGTTGCCGTTGGCCAGCCGCCAGTACAGGCTGAGCGGACGGTCTGACCCGGCTCCAGCCTTGCCAGCGTTGAGCGGGATTCCCCCTGGCTCGATCAGGGCGCAGCCCAACAGATCGGCGCGGGTAACCGTATAGGCCGCATCCAGCACTTCCCGGATGATCGAGACTTCATCGGTGCTGACGGAAATGTGCCGCAGCACATTCTGCAGCACATTGATCTCCAGGACACGGTTGCTCAATTCGGCTTCGGTTAGCTGGTGGAAGCGGGCGTTTTCCACGGCGGTGGCTACCTGAATGGCGATCGCTTCCGCCAGGCTGATGTCGTCGCTGCTCAGCGGGGATCGTTCGACCCTGCCCAGGATCAACGCCCCCAGGGCGTCATCCCGTACAGCCAGCGGGATGAAGATCAACGTCTGCAAACCGGACTGGGCAAAGACCTCATGCAGAGCCGGGCTGAGGGTAGGATCGCCAGCTGTAAACGCCCGCGACCAGCGACTCTGCAGCGTTTCGCCAATCTCCGGGTTGGCACTCAGGGGGCAGAGTAAGGCGGGCGGCGGCGCGAAGTTCATATCCCGTTGGCTGGCATGGGCCTGCACGACCAGACAGTCTTCCTCGCGGTTCCACAGTGTCAGTATGGCTGTGTCGACGTCCAGCACTTCGACCGTCCAGATCACCACCGATTCGGTGACCTTTTCCAGGGCCAGGCTTTCCGAAAAGACACGGGCTGTCTCAACCAGGTAAGCCAGCCGCTGGACATTGCGCCGGGTTTCTTCAAAGAGCCGGCTGTTTTCGATGGCGATGGCGGCCTGATTGGCAACCATCTGCAGCAGGTAGCGCTGGTTCTCGTCGGGCGTGTGAGGCCGGTCAAAGAAGATCGCCACAAAGCCCAGCGCATCCTGAACGGGCGTGAGTGTCTTGCCGTTGATCTGGTTGCGGATGGAGATGAACGGCACCACTGTCATGCTGTGCAGCGGTGTTCCGGCCAGGGAAGGCGCCAGCCAGGCCGCGCGGGCATCGGTGTGCAGATCGGTGATGCTGGCCACGCGGGGCCAGGAGAGCAAAGCATCCCAACCGTTTGTGTGGCTGAGCGAACCGCTGAGCGCCGCCTCCACACCATCCGGCAGGCCAACGCTGTGAGCGATGTGGTAAGAGGCGGTCCCCGGCCCTTTGAGGAAGATCGCCGCGCCGGAGCCGCCGCTCACGTCGCAGGCCACACTGCACACTTCCCGCAGGATCACCTCGCTGTTGAGGCTGGCGTTGACCACATTGGACACGTGGTTGACCGCCAGCAGGCCATCGGTGAACTTCTGGGCCTCGCTGCGCAGGTACAGGTTGCGCAGGGCGCTGGCAGCCTGTGAAGCGATCGTCTCCAGCACGTTCTGCTCCGCCAGCGTGTAAGCCCCGGTCACGGTGGGATGCTGAACAGCCAGCACGCCGTAAACGGTGTCATGCAACTGGATCGGTACGCCCAGATAAGCGCGGCAGGGCGGCCCGTCGCCGGTGCGCAGCAGGGGGTCCCCACCATCCGGCGATAGCAGGGCGGCGCGCCGCTGGATGATTGCCTCGATCGGCCCCTCGCTCCAGGGGCGATCCGGCCAGTGAGTGCGCCGGTAGTTTTCCACCACCAGTGGGAAGCTGATGCGCTGCTGACCGGTATCGGGCACAGCGATATAAAAGATCGGCGCGTCGATCAGGCGGTTGACCTGCTGATAAAGGGATTCGAAGAGCATCAGCGGCGTGGTGGCGGTGGTCAGCGCCTTGCTGACGATGTTGAGGATGCTCAGTTCATCAATACGGCGGTACAGCGCACTGCGGGAAAGAGTCAGGGCGCGCAGCCCCAGCGCGCCCAGAATGACCGGCAACAGGCTGAGGCTGACGATCGTCCGGCTGGCCTGGTAGTAGAGTATGGCCATAACCACCGCCGGGATGGTTAGCAGCAAGTCTAGGGTAACCCAGTATACGCGGACATAAAGCGGATAGATGCTATCCAGCTGCCGCTCCCCCCGCATGAACGGCAGATGCATGATCTGGCTGCGCAGCCCTAGCGCCACCCCCAGCAGGACGGTCAGACGCGGCAGGTCAGTCTCCTGCAGGCTCACCAGCGGCTGGCTGCCCCCGATGATCGCGTAAGCCGCCGCGCCGCCCAGCAGCCCCATCCCTACCGCCGCCAGCTGGGGCAGGATACGTTGCCGCAGAAAGCGGCGCTTCCCCCGCAGGACGGTATAGACCAGCCCATCGCTGAGGTGGACGTACTGGATTGTGCTGGCGATGAGCATCCCCGCGATCAGCAACAGGACAGCCGAAGTCAGGTTGAAGGTCAGGTAGGCAGCCAGCAGGGGCAGTAACAACCCCAGCACATCGCTCGCCGGGGCGCCTTCCACCGAAAGAGGGTTGAGGGCGTACAGCACGAACGTGATCAGATAGACCGCCCACAACAGGCGGTCAAACATGGCTGCGGGCGCTTCATCCCCCAGGAAGGTCAGCCATAGCGCCAGGCCCAGACCCAGCAGGACCAGCGCCAGGTACGACCAGCGAAACGCCTCACGCGATAGCTTCAGGGAAACTGTCGAGGCGGTCATGTCCATCGCGCAGTCTCCCTGGTCAACAATCCGGGCCAATCGCTCATGCGGATAAACGCCAGGTCGATAAATTCGCTACCAACTATTCCAGCAACCGAAAGGATAGTTGCGCCGGGCAGGCTGTTAGGCCCCCCTGCCTGCCGCCAGCGTGCGATCTGTAATGTTAATAAATCCTTACTTTACTGTAGCACACAATGCCTGCTGAATCAATGAGTCTGACCGGATCAGCATGGCCTAAACGATATCTTAATAGACTTGTGGCATGTGGTTCTTATCGGATTGTTAAAAGTCTCGCCGGGGCCAGCGCGGCTCAAACCGCATCTGCCGCCAGCAGGCCGTGCCTGACCAGCCAGGCGGTGAGTTGCTCGGCGCTTGGCTCGGTCAGGATCGTGCCGCGATCCACGCCCCGCGGACTCTGGCCGGGGGCCAGCGGCAGGGCCGGAGCAACGGGAGTCGTCTGTCCTGGCGCAGCGATGACCAGCGTCGGGACGGAGAGGTAGCCTACATTCTGCAGCAGCCACTCACGCGCCGCCGGGTCAGCGTCGATGTCGATCTCCCGGCAGGGGATGCCATGGCGGGCCAGCAGAGCGCGGGCGACGCTGACGTAATAGCAGCCCCAGTTGCGGGTATACATCACCAGTTCGCAGTCCACAGCCCACTCTCCTTAACAGCTCGTTTGCCGCTCAAGACAGGCCGGGCGAAGGCAGGGGCGTAGGCGTCGATTCGAGCGTCGGCCAGGGGGTAAGTTCCGGCAATGGCGTGGGCACAGTCTGCTCCAGGAAGCACAGCAACCCCTGGACGATTCCCTCCGCCAGCAGATCAGGCCGGTTTTCTAGCAAATCGCGATCCTCGTACAGAAAGCCCAGTTCGATAATCCCCGCCGGGGTGACCTCGGAAATCTCGTTGAAACTATGGTACTCGGTCATGTCACGGGTGATGCTGGGATGCACGGGCATATTGGTGACCGCCTGGTACCGCTGGAGCAGGCAATCGCGCAGGCGCAGGTCATCGGCGCGGGCGGATGTGCGAGAAGCGGGCGGGGCGACCTTGAAGCCGGTCGCACCAGGCAGGGTGAACTGATGGCAGGAGTCGGCGTGGATGGACAGCAGCACCGAGGCCTGGTAGCCGTCCAGGCGCGGGTCCCATTCGTCCAGCAGGTCAACGTCATAGCCCCGCCGGCTGAGGGCCTGGACGACAAGCTGGGCGACGTTGCGGTTGACTTCAGCCTCGGTCAGGCCATCCGGGCAGACTGCGCCGGGATCGCTGCGGCCGGTGCTGGGGTGCGGCCCCCAGTGCCCGCTAACGATGCCGATGCGCCGCATCCAGATCGGCGTCGGGATCGGCGTTGGCGGCGATTGGGCGCTGAGGGTAGCGTAAGCCGGGCGCAGACCTTCCCGTGTTTCATCGCTCAGGAAGCTGGCCGGAGTCCAGAACGTGAAAATGGTGGCGATCAGAGCAGCGGCAGCAGCGACAACCATCAGCGACTGGATCATGTTGAGCAGCGGGCTGGCATGGCGCGCCCTGGCCCGGCGCTCCCGGCGGCGGCGAGCGCGGGCAGCGGCGGGGTCTTCCTGGATGGTCGCTGGTCCCCCTATTACAGCGGTCGCCTGTACGACGGGCGCCGCCTGCATAGCAGGCGCTGCAACAGGCTCATCCGACGCTTGAAGGGAGACCGGCTGCGGCCCCTGGCCCGTCGCTTTCTGCATCAGCGCTGCCTCCAGCCAGGCCGGGCCGGCTTCTCCGGCGGCTTCTTCTGGCCGGGCGCTGGCATCCTGTAGCCAGGCCGGGATGCCTTCCGCTGGCGCGGGGGTGTCCGCCACTGCACCGGCATCAGGGGATGGCGTCGGTGGCGGGGGTGCTGCCGCGCGCGCCCGGCGCGCCGCGGCTTCGGCTACCCGCCGGTCGCGGATGCGCCGCAGCCAGTCCGGAATTTCGTCTGGCCCACCAGCGGGCCGGGGATCACCGGGCGTGGGGGGCTGGATGGGTTCGTCGCTCATGAGCGCGGATCATACCAGCCCTGGCCTGCCATCCGCAAGCAGGCATATTCACTCACGTAACATGTTACCGATGGGGGATGGCTATGACCGTCTCGACACCGTCGCCCAGACCAGCCTGCTCAATCAGGTGTATGACGCCATGTAGCTCTACTACAACTTCTTCCAGCCCGTGCTACACCTGGCTGAAAAGACCTATCGCCCGGCCCCCAGCGGCCAGCCCGCCCAACTCACCCGCCGTTTCGATCGCGCTCAGACCCCTTTCGACCGGCTCTGTGCCACTGACGGCCTCCATCCCCGGCAACGCGACCGGCTGCAGGCGTGCCGCCCACAGCAGCGGATATCCATGTCCTCGTTGGTCTCTCCTTCCGCCCGAAAATGCGGTATCATTCACCGCCAGCAGATCGACCCGGCCAGCCCTCTGGCCGCTTGAGCGAGGATCACCCTATGACGCTTATCCTGGGCATCGAAACCAGCTGCGACGAAACCGCCGCCGCCGTCGTCCGCGATGGGCGGCACATCCTCTCCAACGTGGTCGCCTCCCAGGTTGCCCTGCATGCGCCGTATGGTGGCGTCTTTCCGGAGGTCGCTTCCCGCGCCCATATCGAGGTCATCGGCGCGGTTGTCCGCCAGGCGATGGAGGAGGCCGCCGTTGGCTACGACGCCCTCGACGCCATCGCCGTGACGCGCGGCCCCGGCCTGGCCGGCAGCCTGCTCGTCGGCGTCAACTTCGCCAAGGGGCTGGCCTTCGGGCAGGGGCTGCCGCTGGTTGGCGTGAACCACCTGGAAGGACACATTTACTCCCTGTGGCTGACCGAAGCCGCGGAGCAGATCACCTTCCCGGTGGTAGTTCTGATCGTTTCCGGCGGGCATTCCGAGCTGGTGCTGGTCCGCGATCACGGCCAGTACGAGCACCTGGGCGGTACCCAGGACGATGCCGCCGGGGAGGCCTTTGACAAGGTCGCTCGCCTGCTGCGGCTGGGTTATCCCGGCGGCCCGGCCATCCAGAAGGCGGCGGAGGGTGGCAACCCGCATGCTTACGACTTCCCCAAGGCCCGCACCGACGCACCCTATGACTTCAGCTTCAGCGGGCTGAAGACCGCCGTCCTGCGGGAAGCGACCGTCCAGGCGGGCGGCGCCCTGCCGCATCAGCGCGTTGAAGAGCGCGAGGCCCCGCTACGGCGCGATATTCGCATCAACGACATGGCCGCCAGCTTCCAGCAGGCGGTTGTCGACGCGCTGGTGGAAAAGACCGTCCGGGCGGCCAGGGAGTTTGGCGCGACCGCCGTCCTGCTGGCCGGCGGAGTCAGCGCCAACCGGGCGCTGCGGGAGACGGTGCGCCGCCAGGCGGAACTGCCGGTCTACTACCCGCCCCTGCACCTGTGTACCGACAACGCGGCCATGATCGCCACGGCAGGATACTTCCGGTTCATCCAGGGCCAGCGTGACAGCCTGGATATGGATGTGCAACCGATGTGGCCGCTGATCAGTCTTAAGCCGATGTCGCCGGCTGCGTCGCCAGCCTGACCGTTTGTGGTTCTGAACCGATGATGCGCACGGCCCTGAACACCGGGATGTCTGCGACCTTCGCATGGCTGGCTCTGGCCAGCCTGCTGATCGTGCTGGTGGCCGGGTGCACTCCTGCCCCGGCCCCCACCGCGACTCCGACGCTAACGCCCATGCCCACTGATACGGCCACCCCCTGGCCGACGCCCACGCCATCGCCGACCACCATCCCTCGCACGCCTTTGCCCACCGTGACACCCACCGACGCTGCTGCCCCGCCCACCCCTTACGCCACGTTAGCAAGCGTCGCAGATACCGCACCGCCGCCGTTCGATATCACCCTGCCGGAGGGCTGGCAGACGGGCACCGGGCTGCTGCCTGTGCGCGGCGGCGTGGCAGGGGGGAACGTGCCGGTGGCAGTTTACACCGGCCCGATTCCCGACCATGCGGAGATTACCGGCTGGATCGTCGTGCTGTGGGGCTTTCCCAGCATCAGCCCCAATCCCGTGCCCGACCCCTGGGCGGACGGCGTGCGCTTTTTGCGCGGGGCGTTGCTGGACCCGTCCTGCAATGTGGGGCTGGACCTGGCGCGGAATTTCAGCGTGGGCGGGCGCGATGACGCCGTAGGGACGTATTTCCAGGCGCTGGGCTGCCACGGCGAGCCAGACACAGCGGGCTGGTTCGCCAGCCTGCAGGTGCAGGGTGGTAATTACGCTTTTTACATCTACACCGAGCCGCTAAGTGGCCTCAACCCGGCTATGCCCGCCCTGCAAACCATCCTGGACTCAATCGCCTGGCATCCACTGCCGACACAGACCGCGCCGTAAAGCACTTGGCGCACCAACAGGGCACCTATGCACCGTTTGCCCCTGCTCTACCTGTTGCTGCTGCTCCTCCTGCTGCCTGCGCCGCTGGCCGCGCAGGGATCGCCTGCCGCGCTCTCCACGCTGGAGCAGGTGCTGACCACGCCGCTGCCCATCCGCGATCCGCTGGACCTGGCCCGGCGGCTGCGCGGCGTGGAGAGTCTCCCCGCGCCGCCCGCCGCGCCCGTCCAGCGCTGGCAGGTGGGGGATGTGGCGCTCTTCTGGGCGGATAACGTTGAGACCGACGAGAAGTTCCGGGTCAAAGCGACGCTGCGCTACGTAACCGACGTAGTCTACATGTGGGTGGAGAACGGCGCAGAAGTTGACCAGGCGGCGCTGGAACGTTCCGCCGACGTGTTCAGCACGCACACCTACCCGTTGCTGCGCACGATATTCGGCCAGGAAGCCAGCCCCGGCGTGGACGGCGACCCGCGCCTGCACATCCTGCACGCCGCCAACCTGGGGGCGGGCACCGCCGCCTATTTCAGTGCGGAGAGCCTGTACCCGGCGGAGATCAAACCCGGTAGCAACGAGCGCGAGATGGTCTTTGTCAACCTGGATACCATGCGCCAGGCGATCGGCACGGGCTACTACGACGCCGTGTTGGCTCACGAATTCCAGCATATGATCCACTGGAACAACGACGCCAATGAAGACGCCTGGCTGGACGAGGGTTCGGCGGAGCTGGCCGCGCTGCTGGCCGGTCTGGATCAGACCGGCTTTGCGCCGCAGTTCCTGCGTGATCCGGGCGTCCAGCTGACTACCTGGCCGGAGAACGAGTCTACCCTCCCGCATTATGGCGCGGCATTCCTGTTTGCCGCGTATTTTTACGAACGCTTCGGGGAAGCCGGAACACGCCTGCTGGTCGCGCAGCAAGCCAACGGCATGGCCGGTGTGGACGCCGCCCTGCAGACGCTGAGTGCGCGCGATCCGGCGACCGGCCAGCCGCTGACCAGCACGGTGCTCTTTGCCGACTGGACGGTTGCCAATCTGCTCAACGGTAGCGGGGATACCCGCTATGGTTACACGCGGCTGAGCAGGGCGCTCGGCGCGGCGCAGGTTCAGGAGACAATCACCGCCTACCCGGCCACCCTGACCCGCAGCGCCCCACAATACAGCGCCTGCTACATCGCCCTCCAGCACACCGGCCCCGGACGGCTGCGCCTGGACTTCAGCGGGGCGGAAACCGTCCGGCTGGTGCCGACGGGGCCATTCAGCGGGGCGCGGATGTGGTACTCCAACCGGGGGGATACCACTGATTCCCGCCTGACCCGCCGCTTTGACCTGCGCGGTGTCAGCCGGGCCACGCTGGAATTCCAAACCTGGTACGATATCGAGCACCTGTGGGATTATGCCTACGTGATGGTCTCCGTTGATGACGGGGCAACATGGACGCCGCTCCCCGGCCTGTACACCACGACTGCCGACCCGCATGGCAACGCCTATGGCCCGGCCTACACCGGCGATAGTGGTTACACCAGCGGCGACGCCACACCCATCTGGCTCCGGGAAAGGGTTGACCTGACGCCCTTCGCCGGTCAGGAGGTGCTGTTGCGCTTCGAATTGATCACGGATGAGTCGGTCAACACAACCGGGATGGTCATCGACGATGTGCGCATCCCGGAGATCGGCTACTTCGACGATTTTGAGGCCGGGCCGGGCGGCTGGGAATCCGAGGGCTGGCTTTACATCGACAACATCCTGCCGCAGGAATGGATCGTGCAACTGGTGACGCGCGGGCAGCAAACCGCCGTGACGCGTCTGGCGATGCCCGGCGATGGGGCGCACGGCGCCTGGGAATTTGATGTTGGCGGCCCGGCGGGGGAAGCAACGCTGATCATCAGCCCGATCGCGCCGCTGACCACCGAACCGGGCTACTTCACGATTACCCTGACGCGGGTTGACGGTTAGCCCTCGCCGCAACGCTGGAGGAGCGCCCCATGCTGATCGGCCTGCTTTCCGATACACACAACAACGCTGCCACCACGCGGGCTGCCCTGGCGATCTTCCGCCAGGAAGGCGTCACCCGCCTGCTGCACTGTGGCGACATCACCGGCGGTGAGATCGTGCTGCTCTTCGCCGGGTGGGAGGCCACCTTTGTGCTGGGCAACATGGACAGGGCGGTAGCTGAGCTGGAAGCCGCCGCCAGCCAGATCGGCTGCGCCCCGCCCCGGCCAGCCGTCAACCTGGTCGTCGATGGCTATCCGATCGCCCTGCTGCACGGCCATGACGGCCTGGAACGGGCGATCCAGTCGGGCGCTTACCGCTACGTCATTCACGGCCATACCCACCTGCACCGCGACGAGCGCCTGGGCGCGACGCGGGTGATCAACCCCGGCGCACTGGGCGGGACGCGACGCGAAGGGCGCTCAGTGGCCGTGCTGGATACCGCCGCCGATCGGCTGCGTTTCATCCCTGTGCCTGAGGAAACCTGACACTGTCCTGAGCCAGCCCACGCCGGTCACCACGATCAGCGTGGCGGGCGATCCTTGCGCATCTCAATACCGGGTTGTCCCCCGGCGTAGTAGCCGGGCTTGACGCCGACCTCACGGTAACCGTTGCGCCGGTACAGTGCCAGAGCGCGGGCGTTGTCGGCGCGGACGGTCAGGTAGATCGTGCGGTCGGGCAGCAGCGACTCGCAGGCCGCCAGCAGCCAGCGCCCCAGTCCGCGCCCCTGGTGCGCCGGATGGACGCCGATCGTCATGATCCACGTCCGGCCTACGCGGAACAACCGCCCGCCGGAGACAAACCCGACCAGCTCGCCGTCAGGGGCCACGATCTTGAGGTTGATCATGCCGGGAGCGAGCAGCAGCATCAGCAGGTCGAAGTAGCCGTAAGCCTCGCCGGGGAAGATGATCTGTTCCAGGCGGCGGATGGCCCGCAGATCGCGGGGCGAGGCAAAGGCCAGCCGGTACCCGTCGAGTTCCGGCGGAGGCACAGTCTCAGGTTCAGTCATGATCCTTCCGGGCAGTGCGGTAAGCCCTCGTTAGCGGTTGTCGCCGGGCGGCGCCATCCGCCGGACGGTCAGGCGCATCCCTTCGCGGGCGATGACCTCTACCGTCTCGCCAATGGTCAGCTCATCGGCGGAAACCGCCTGCCACAGCTCGCCATTCAGGTAGACCATCCAGGGCTTGCCCGGCGCACTCGGCGCAGAGCGCACCTCCGCCTTGGTGCCGACCAGGGCTTCAACGCCGGTCTGCGGCGGCGGGCGCAGGGCATTGACCGTCGGTAGCAGCATCCAGCGGTAGATGGCCAGCGATCCCAGCGCCAGCGCTACCACCAGCCACCAGGCCAGGCCCGGCAGGCTGGCAATCAGCAGCAGCCCGGCGCCGACCTGCACGGCAGTGGCCACCAGCGCCACCGTCCACGAGGAAACTGGCAGCCAGGGTCGCTGGGCCGGTTCGCGGGCAGCCATGAACTGGCTCAGGATCGCCAGCGCGTACAGGCCGGATGCGATCAGCAGCAACACCAGGGCCGGCCAGCCCGCGCCGATCGTCAGCAGCCCGCCCAGCCCGAAGAGCAGCCCGACGATCACCAGCGCCTCAATAATCCCGGTGCCGGGCACAAGCAGGGCCAGCACCGCGATCCAGGCCGCGGCCACCAGCATCAGGTACAGCAGGTTAGGGTCCAGCAAAGCGGGCGGCAACAGCGATTCCATGCCCACCTCCTCTCAGCGCGGCGGATGAGCGCAGGACGCTCATTCGCGCAGCCGTCCGGTGGAATACACCTCGTCCATGGCCAGGATGGTATCCTGCAGTTCGGCCACCTCGTCGTGAATTTCGTCGCGCAGCCGCCGGGCGCGGGCGCTGTCCATGTCTTTGGAGTCGATGACCTGTACCTGAGCGTAAAGCGTGCCCAGCGCGGCCAGCGTGTTATCAAGCTGGAGTCCGGCCCGCTTCATGTTATCCTCAACGGCTTTGAGGTTGGCCAGTTGCTGCTCCTTGAGCCGGATGGCGTCTTCCAGTTCCTGGCGCACGGTGGGCGATTCTTCCGTCTCCAGGCGTCGGCGCAGGGCGCGCAGTTCGTTCGGCACATTGCGCCGGTCGCGCTCCAGCAGGGAATCGGCGGCGAAGCTATCCATACGCCGGGCCAGGCGGTAGACCTGGGCGATCCACTCGTCCACGTCATCGAGCGTCTGTTGCAGGCTCATCTGCAGCGCCCCGGATTGCTGGGCCACCAGGTCGGCGATACGGTCACGGTAATCCAGCGCCTTCTGAAGTTGCTGGCGGGCCGTGCGGGTGCGGATGTCGCGCGGGTCGTGCTCGCGGCGGAACAGGCGGGCCACCGCGGCCTGGGCCGATTGCGGATCGGTCACATGGGCCAGCACCAGCCCGGCCTCGACGACCAGCCCGGCCAGGAGCCAGTACCACCATTGCCACCACTCAAAGGGGGCCGGGAGCTGGGGGACGAAAAAAGCCAGCAACATGGTCAGCGCGATGGTGACCGCGCTCTCCCAGCGGAAGAAAGCGTCCGCCCAGACGGTTTTCCTGGCGCGTTCGCGCAGGCGTTCGCGCGGGGTTAGCTCATCGCTCATGGATAACTCCCTGTGTCCCTCCCTGGGTATGCTTGGCCATCAGGCGTTGCATCAGGGCCGGGATCTCCTCATCGGTGGGGGCAAGGATACGGGCTTCTTCTAGGGCAGCCCAGGCCCGATCCAGCCGACCTAATTGATTATACCCGATGGCCAGCGACTTATAGAATTCAGGGCGCCGCGGAAAGGTCGCGGCGGCTGCCCGGTAGTGGGCCACAGCCATCGCCCACATCCCTTTACGTTCATACTCGCGTCCAAGTTGCCAGTATGCCTGCCCGCTGGGCAGTTTGGCGTCGGGTTTGACCAGGTAGCGCTCCGCTGTGCCGATGAAATTCGGCGCTGCCCGGCTGAGCGTGAACAGCATGCCCACCGCCAGCAATGCCCCGCCCACGCCGGGAATCGAGCCGGTCCAGGCGCGGGCGAAGCCCAGCATCCCCCAGCCGATCTCGGCGATAAAGACCAGCAGGCCCAGGTAGAAGCTCCACACCAGCCGTAGCCGCAACCCCAGGGCCACCAGCAGCACCAGCCCGGCGCGGATCAGGCTGGTAACCAGGATGAACTCGAAGAGATCGGGCGTCAGTACACGGTAGAAATCCCCGGCGAACATGTGCGATGCATCGGTGGCGAAGATTTGCTCCGCGCTCCACTTCAGCCGGGAGCCGTCTTCCAGGCCCTCATACCAGGTCCAGAACAGGGCTGGCAGCCACTGGAACAGGATCATGACAAACTGACCAAAGGCCAGCGATCCAGCAGTCAGCAGCGCGGGAGTAGGCTTACGCTCAGGCGGTACAGGGCGCATCAGGCTGCGGCGGCAACTGCTGCAGCGCTGGCGGGGCGGATCGTTGACCACGCCGCAGTACGGGCACTGGTAGAGGTTATCCAGTGGGTCGTTGTCCGCTGATGCCTGCGGTTCGGGTGCGGTCAGTTGCAGGCTGACGGCCGGGATGTCACTGTGAGTCCGGCCAAAGGTGACCCTGATTTCCTGCGCCTCAAGCTGCTGAAGGCGGAGCCTGGCGTCAACCATATCAGGGGCAACCGCCAGCGCGTTGCGGGCGCATTGCACCTGATCGTACCAGTTGGCTTCCACATAACTGCGCAGCACCCAGGCCGCCGCTGCCCGCTCATCGGCTTCCAGAATCTCCCGCAGCAGGGCCAGGGCGATGATGTTGTCGCCACGGCTGTAGGCCTGCAGCGCCCGCTGGAACAGCGCCTGATGCGCCGGTTGCATCTTGCGCAGGTACGGCGCCAGCTCTTCCTCGGCATCCTCTACGTCCGGGGGCATGGTTGGCAGCGGAACGCCAGAGGCTTCCAGTGCCGGCATAGTCTGATCCTTCAGGTCTTCCGGCAGGGCGATCTCGGCCGTCTGCCTGTCCAGAATGGCCTGAAAGGCAGCGACCATTTCCTTGCCGGATTGAAAGCGGTCATCCGGATGCTTGGCCAGAGCTTTGCGAAGCAGATTGTCGATCTGCAGCGGCAGGCCGGGCGCATACTCCCGCACGGAGGGCACCGATGCGGTAATGTGCTGATGCATCAGTTCGGGGGCGCTGGTCGCTTCAAAAGGACAATGGCCGGAGAGCATCTGAAAGAGGATCACGCCCAGGGCGTAGAGGTCAGCGCGATGATCCACCTTTTTTGCGTCGGTGAACTGCTCCGGGGCCATATAGCGGGCTGTGCCCATCGCGGTGCTGCTGACTGTGGCTCCGCCCTGGTCGCCGGCGATTTTGGCCAGCCCGAAGTCGGAGAGCTTGGCCTCGGTCGGGGACGCCATCAGCACGTTCTGAGGTTTGACATCCCGGTGGATCACGCCCCTGTGGCAGGCATAATCCAGCGCGTCAGCCAGTTGCGCCAGCAGGCGGGCTGCCTCGGTGAGCGGGAGCGCGCCCTGATCCAGCAACTGGCTGAGCGTCCCGCCGCTCACATACTCCATGACCAGGTAAGGAATTGCCTCGTGTACCCCGCTGCCGTAGACCCGGACGATATGCGGGTGCTGGAGGGCGCGGGTAACGCGAATCTCGCGCCGGAAGCGGGTGATGAACTGCTGGTCATGCGCCATCCGGGGATGCATGATCTTGACCGCAACCGGGTTATTGGCGGGGTCCAGGCCGTAGTAGACATCGGCCATCCCGCCATGCCCCAGAATGTCCAGGATGCGGTAGTCTCCGATGCGTTTTCCAATGAGGTCGCTCATCGCCGCCCCCCTCCTGCGATCGCGCCGCCATGCCCTCTGGCGCCGCTATGGTCTACCGCGTTGCCGTGCAGCGCCGGATTGTTCGATTAAAAGAGCGAGGCCAGGCCGGAAGAACTGATCGGATGATCGCGCTCCCCCGGCGACCTCGCCCCAATGATAGCTGGTGGCAGCCGCGACGTTCTTATTGCCCGCTGCTCTCGCCACCGCCGAGGTTCAGGCGGCGACGGCGTTCCTCAAGCTGCTGCTCCACCTCGCTGAAGCCGACAGCTTCTTCGATCTGCTCGCTCAGGCGGCCGGTCGCCATGGCCAGCTTGGCGTCCTCCCGGTCCAGGCGGCTGCGGATGGCGTCGACCACGCGGGAAACGTCTTCATCGCCCTGGCCGGCCAGGTCGTCCAGGCTCTTGATCGTCTTGGTGGTGATACGCTTGGCCTCGGCCAGCTCAAGCAGGGCGATGACCTGCTCACGTTCCTGTTTGATGGTCGTGAGCTTGGCCTCCAGCTTGAGCTTCATATCCATCATCTTGCGGTACTGCTCTTCCTGCTGCTGCCACTGCTCGTAGTATTCCTGGGCCAGCTGTTGCTTGGTGTTGAGGTCCGCCTGAGCAGCAGCAGCCAGTTCGTTCTTCCCCCTGATCAGCAGGGCGTCGATATCGCGGTCGAGCTTTTCGGCGGCGGCGGCGAATTCCTCGTGCTTGCGCTTGAGCGTGCGTACCGTCCCGCCAACGGTGGCCGCCGAATCCTCCAGCGAATCCAGGTTACGCTCGGCCTGCCGGATGTACTCGTCCATCACCTTGATCGAGTTCTTTTCCAGCGCGGCGTCAACCAGGCCATGCAGGTTAGCCGAAATGAGGGTCTGCACTTTGTCCAGCAAAGACTGCGCCATGAGCGACGGCCTCCTTAAGCTTGTGCCCCAGTTTGCCTTTTATCTTAGCACAGGCGCGCCAGTTAGACACTGACAGCAGTCGGACAGCAGGCTGACGATCCGGGCCGGGCGCGCGTCTCAGGTCGGGTCGGGGGCCGTGCGCGGCAGGATGATCGTAAAGGTGCTGCCCTGCCCGAAGGTGCTTTGCAGGTCCACCCGCCCGCCGTGCAACTCGACAATGCCGCGCACGATCGCCAGCCCGGAACCGGCGCCCTGATCTTCGTACTGAGCGCGTTCGATCTGGTAGAACGGCTGCCAGATGCGCTCAAACTCGGCGGCTTCGATGCCGCGCCCCCAGTCCTGTACGGCAAAGCGCACGCTGGAGGAGTCGGACTCGACGCGCAGTTCCACACGCGGGTTGGGCTTATCGGAGAATTTGATCGCGTTGTCAAGGAGCTGGGCCAGCGCCGCCCGTAAATACTCATAGTCCGCGGAGAATTCCGGCACGCGCTCCGGGACCTGAGCAGTCAGTTCGACATGGCGCTCCTCCGCGGCGGGGCGAGACATCTCGATCACATCGCTGCACAGCGGACGCACATCAGTTACGGGTTGCCGGCGCCATTCAAAGTTATTGCGGGCTTCGCCCGTCTCCAGTTCTACCAGGGCGATGAAATTTTCCACCAGGCGGCGGAAGCGGTCGGCGCCGCTGTTGACCCCCCGCAGAAAAGCACGCAGCTCTTCCCCCGTCAGATGCTCGGCATCGGTGTTGAGCATATCGGCGTAGGCTACCATGTACGTCAGTGGGGTGCGGAACTCATGGTTGAGAATGGTCAGGATGTTGTGCTTGATGTTGGATACCTGGCTGTCGTAGCGATCCTTGATCTCGGCGGTGCGCTTGAGCTTGGACTCGACCACCACCAGCAGGTCTTCCGGGTCCATTGGCTTGATCACGTAGTCATCCGCGCCCAGGCGCTTGCCCAGCCGCACATCATGCTTTTCGCCTTTGGCAGTCAGGAACACGAACGGGATATCCAGCCATTCTTCCGAAGCTCGAACCGCTTCAAAAAACTGGTAGCCGTCCATACGCGGCATCATAATGTCGGAGATGATCAGATCCGGCGGCTTGGGCATGCTATGCAACACTTCCAGCCCTTCAACGCCGCTGGAGGCTGTTACAACCTGGTACCCCTCGATTTCCAGAATATCGCGGATGCCCTGCAGCAGATGAATATCATCTTCCACGACCAGCAATGTCGCTTGGCGTCCAGCCATCAGGCCCTCCTCCTTAACCATGCACAATGGGCCTGCCGTTCAATGGCTGGCCTGTTGCCGTTTTCTTCAAGGGGATCGCGCATTGAGTATTGTATGTTGACGTTACCATTCTACCACACTCGTGCGCCATTGTAGTTTGATGAAATTGGGGGCGAGACAGCTAAGCTGCCCGCGTTGTTAAGCCGGATTTAGCTTAAGGTAGTATAGCACCAATCCATCCCCACCTGGCCCTCTTTTAAGGGTTTTTAAATGATTTTTTCACAACTGGCGGACCAGGCAGCTCATGAGAGACACATGTTGTACCGGCCAGGCTATTCCTGCGGGACACTGGAAAGCCGGTAGCCGCGCCCGCGCACTGTGACCAGGTAGCGGGCCGCGCCGGGGTGAGCCTCCAGCTTGGAGCGCAGGCGGCTGACCAGCTTTTCGATGCGGACGTCATCCACCTCGTCGATGTACTCCTCGCCCCAGACGGCTTCGACCAGCTGGTACTTGTCGCAGATTTTGTCCAGCCGCCCATAGAGTAGCAGCAGCAGGCGGTACTCCAGATCGGTCAGCGTCTCGACCGCCGCGCCGTCCACCCACACCTGGCCGGAATCGGTGTCAACGCGGATGCCGCGCTGACGCCCGGTCCGCGTGAGTGCTTTGCGGCGCACAAAGCGAGTGAACAGTTCTCCCAGCAGGCGGGGGGTCTGCTGATCGATCTGGGCGGGGTCGATCAGGCCGCGCTGGGCCAGGGTGCGCACCGTCTCCGGCGAAAAGCGCCCTGCCGTCACTGCCTCGATCAACGCCTGCTGCTCTTCACCGCTAAGCTGCCGCCACAACCGGTTCAGTTCGTTGATCGTCTGGCGGTCGGATTCCAGCATCTCGGTCGCCAGGGCAAAAGCCTGGCGCTGGTAAAGCTGCGGCGCACCGCTTTCCACCTGCAACAGCACCCGCACAACTGCCTGGATCAGGCCGGGGTGACCGCCTGCCTGGCGTTCTACAAACTCAGCTTCGGCGTCATCCAGATGATCGTTGGCGGCGGTGAACAACTCGGCGGCCATCCGCCGCGTGTGCTCCAGCGAGAGCGGGCCGAGGTAATGGCGCCCGGCGGCGAACAACTCGGCGAACTCGGCCACATGATCGTCGTCCGGGCCGTAGGTGGGCAGGATAACGGAGGCGATCACATAGCTGAGATCAGCCCCGTAGCGATCGCGCAGGGCGCGTAGGTTCAACAGGATGCGTGGCTCAATGCCGGTCAGGACTTCGTCGAACTCGTCCAGCAGCAGGACAACCCGCCGCGCCGCTTCCTCTACCAGGCTTACCAGGGCATTATTGAAAGCCAGCGGAGCGGCAAAGTCATTGGGCGGCTGGACGATGATCTCGTAGTGCGTCTGGATGATAGCTCGCAGGGCCTCGTCCTCCGGCGGCAGCGTTTCCAGCACTGCCCGCAGCGTGGCCTCAAAGAAGCCGCGCGGCGAAAGCTCCAGCATCCGGTTGCAGTCGACATAAACGAACAGTGCGGATGTGCCCGTCAGTTCCCGGTAATGCTCGGCGGCGGCGGGGGATTGCAGGGCGCGCAGTAGAGTCGACTTGCCAAAGTTGCTCATCCCCACCACGGCGACGCAGTGGCCGCTGGCAAGCAGGCGCAGCACAGCGCGCAAATCATCATCGCGGTACAGCTCGGAAACCCCGGCAGTGTCCATAGCGTTTCTCGCCTGGCGATGGGGAAGCCCTCCGTGAGCGTCCACAGGAGAGATTTTAGCAGAAAAATAATGGGCGGGGTCTGCCCGGCAGGAGAAGACGCCAGGCGGTCAGGAGACCAGGAGGCCGGGAAGCCAGACCGGGGGCAGCGAACCTGCGTGCCGGGAGCGGCCCGATCGCAGACGCCCTGTATACACGTGTCAGACAGAGATCGCCGCGCCGGACAGATAACAAGGCCGGGCGGGGGCGCCCGGCCCTGCGATCCTCCTATCGTGGACAGTCCCCGCCGACTGGGACCGGGTCGACGATGGTTGCCATCCCGCGCGCCCGCAGCTTGCTGCATCCGCAGCTTGCTGCGTCCGCGGCTTGCTGCGTCCGCGGCTTGCTGCGTCCGCAGCTTGCTGCGCCCGCGGCTTGCTGCGCCCGCGGCTTACTGCGCCCGCAGACGACGGACCACGACGATCACCGCGCCCAGCCCCAGGGCGGCCAGCGCCGCCGTGAGCAGACCGTTGATGCCCTGCCCGCCGGCAATAGCGTCGTCAAACAGGCCGGTGCTGGGCAGCGCAGTCGCCAGCGGCCCGGGCGTCACTGTCACAAACCCGGGGACGCTCACGCCTCCCTCCGGCGTAGGCGTGCCGCCGCGCAGGATGGCCGCCAGCGCCGTAGCGGTCAACTCGATCGCGCTGGCGCTCAGCCCACCGGCGGAGAGATCAGGGGTGGGCGTCATGAAGATCGGCACCTGGGTGGCCAGCTCCACCGTTGGCGAAGGGCTGGGCGTGGCGGTGAAGGTCGGCGTTGGCGTGGGCGTATCTGTCCAGGCGTCGGCGGTGGCTGTCAGGTAGGCGTTGACAGCGTTCTGCGTCTCAGTCAGTTCCAGGGCGTAGGCGACAAAGGTGTTGGTGGCGTAGACAGCCGTGACCGTCAGTTCGATGTCCGTCGGGCCAGCGGTCGCCTGGATGTAGATCAGCAGCGCGCCAATTCCCAGGCACACGATCAGAGCGATGATTGCGCCGATAATGACAAAAGTGCGGTTCAACCCCAGGATGGTCGGGCGGCGGCCTTCTTCCTCTTCCAGTTCCTCGCCGAACTCCGGCACATCGCGGCTTTCATCCCCCAGTTCGGAGCGCAGATCGCCTTCTCCGGCCTCTTCCTCTTCTTCTGGCCAGAAATCTTCATCGCCAAAGGGTTCTTCGTCGAAGGAGTCATCCCTGAACAGCTCATCCCTATCGCTCATTGCTCTCTCCTTCACTGTGCGGGGGATGAAAACCCCCAGAACGCAGGGGCTTAACCCCGACCAAACAGTTCCAGGTTAACCAGCGGGACTGTCACCGTCCGCCCACTGGGCAGGAGGACTTCCGCCACCGGCAGGCGCAGGCCGTTCTCAATGCGCTGCGGGACCCGCGGCAGGCTGCGGACCCGGCCAATCGTCCCGGCATAGGGCTGGCGGATGATGCGCACCTCCGCGCCGGGACGGAGCGGCTCGTCGCGGGCCGGCGGAGGCGGTCTGAGATCGGCTTGCGCCGGGATGATCACCTCCGGTCGATCCGGCGACCAGCGGTTTGGCTCATGGGCGCTGAGCGACGCCTGCATGCCAGCGTAGGATTCCAGCACCTCCTGAGCCAGCCGGTTCATCGGTTCCGAGCCAAAGCCCTCAGTCAACATTATAGGGATTTTGAGCTTTAGCGCGACCGGGCGCAAGTCCGCTGGCATGGAGGGCGCAATGACCGCCCCCAGGGTCTGCGCCTCTGCCTTGGCCAGAGCCAGGCGGTCCAGCGGCTGCGGGCTGACAACGATCGCTCCCCGCCAGTCGGGCGTGATTTCCTCTATTTCCAGCACCCCCAGCCCGCCGCGCGGAGCCATCTTGAGCGCGCCCAGGCAGCTGCGCCCGTTGCCCCATACCCCCTGCACCAGCCCGCCGGTTGTCTCCAGCAACACACCGCGCGGTCGGACGGAAGTCACCACGCCCCGGAAGCCAGCTCGCACAATAACCTCGCTCAGGCCGGTCTTTAGCACCAGCCGGCCATCCACCACACTGTGCACCCTGCCGGTCACCGGGGCGCGCAGGAGCGTGCGGCGGTTCTTTTTGTCCCCGGCCAGGATATCGCCTTTGCGGATGACCTGATCGGCCCGGACGTGTAGCCTGGCCGCGATAGCAGCCGGGTCGTCCACGCCGAGCGCGTTCCGCAGGTCGATCACCAGGTAACGGCTGGCGCGTGTGCCGCGCGCGACGACATCCACGGCGCTGACAAACGCATCAAGCTGTACCGTCACCTCGCCGATGACATCCGGCGGTAGCGTGCGCTCCCGGCGGATGGTCGTCATGGGCAGGATGGTCGTCTGATCCGGGTAGTAAGTAGCCATAATCCGCTGACTCTTTGGCTCTCGTCGCCAGTATGGTGCGCCGGGTATCCCTATTTAAAGCCCGAAGGCCCAAAAAAGCAAAGCCCGGCCCGCCATAGACCTCCCGACCGTGGCGGGCAGATCGGCAACCGCCCGCGCTCTCACTCAACGGCGCTGGCGGCGACCCTTTGCCCCACGTAACTCAGTGCGTAATTCCTCATCGTCGATGAACGGTTTGGTCGAGGGCGAACCCGGCGTCAGTTGCCCATCGCCGTTCGGCCCTGCCTGGGCTGCCCGGCCAGCTGGTGCACCCTCCGCCTCTTCCTCCTCAAGCGCGTCCTCCACCGCCAGGGCTGATCGCCGCCGCAGGAAGCCAAACAGGCGGCGCCGGGCAGGCCGGATGGGGGCATCGGAGACTTCCAGCAGATCTTCTTCCTCCGGCCCGGTGACGGCCACTTCCGCTTCCAGCTGCAGGGCGACGCGATCCAGTTCGTCCCGCCCCACCTGCGACTCATCGACTTCGTCGGCGCGGCGCGGGATGACGCCCCGCGTACCGGCGGCCCAGCGCGGGTAAAGCTGCGCCCGCGCCTCAGCATCGCGCGGCAGCGGCAGCGGACGGCCGCGTGCATCGAAGATCAGGCCGGCAGCACCGCCGTTCATCTGCAGGCGGATGCGCCCACGCCCGCCGATGGTCAGGCCGCGTGTCACGCTGATGTCGACGGCTGCCGTCTGGCCGGGCGGCAACGGATAAGTCCAGATCGTACCGGCGGCGATATCGCGGCGCACCACCTGGCCATCCGCCAGTCGGATGGTCACCCGCATGCCGCCGCGTCCGAAGCGCCGCACTTCCCCTTCCATGCAGGCCACCGAGCCGAGGCGGATCAGATCGCCTTCGTCGATCATCTGCACGACCGCTTCTGGCTTGAGGTAAGCCAGCGCGCCCATCGCCGGGATCAGGCCGACCGGGTCCTGCCATAGCTCGGTCACGCCGACCGGCTGGATGGCATCCAGCAGGAGCAGGGCGGCCAGACCGGGGTGCGGCGTGTTGGCCAGCACCGCCCCACCGCCGATGATCGGGCGCAGGACGGGCATCGGCGGGCCGATCTTCCAGGATGCGCGGGCCTGCTCAACCACCACGCGGATCGCCTCCCGCGTAGCGGCGTATTCCAGCTCAAGCTCGCGGGTGGTCTGGGGCACGGTGGCCGGGCGCAGGGCTTTGTTGTGCAGGTAAGAGACAATCTCAGAATCAGAGGCGTCCCAGGTCAGCCAGCGGCGCAGGTTGCCCGGCGTGGTGAAGTCGAGCAGTGTAGCGGCGCTGTGGCCGATGCCGATATCGGTGCGGATGTTGATATACGGCTGGCGCTGGATGGAAGCTGCCGCTGTGGTGGTGGCGCTGCCAACATCAACCGCCAGCACCCCCTGGGCCGGGTTGCGCCGGTCGCGGGCGGCTACCTCGCCCAGGTAACGCACGATATTGGTCAGGCTCTGGGCGGTGGGCAGCACACCGACCCTGCTGAGCTTACTCACCTCGTCAAAACCGCCGCCGCTTGCCATCTTGAAACGGTCGTAGAGCACAGCCAGCCCCTGCTGTGCGCCGCCGAGCGTTTCTTCCTCCAGGGTAGGCCGCACATTATCGGCGACTTCCAGCGTGCACAGCCCCTCCAGCAGGGCTTTCACCTGATCCTGGGCGGCGCGGTTGCCGGCGTAGAGCACCATTGGCCGGGGGGCGGCGATCTGTACCGCGCTGCGCACGACCCTGACCAGATCGAGAATCGGCTCCTCCGCCCCGGCGTCTGTGCCGCCGACAATAAAGATCATGTCTGGCTTGTGGGCCAGCATGGCGTTGATCTGCTGCTCTTCTGTGCGGACATCCGCCAGCGAGAGCGTATCGACAACAGTGACATACGATCCGGCCAGTACACGCAGGGCGCTGGCCACGCTGACATCCGGCATCAGGCCGGCGACCACCACGCGCAGCGGCTGCCCCACGCTGGCTGTCGCCAAGAGGGCGTCAACCCCGGCGCCATCGCGGGTTTCCGGGGTCAGCAATTGCTGCCCTGCATCAAGCAAACGGCGCCCGGTTTGCTCCTCCATGGCCGCCAGGGCGCGGAACAGACCCACCGCCACGTCGCGCAGCGGATCGTCGGCGGTGGTGCGCGTCACGGTGCGGGCCACCAGACGGTACACGCCGTCCACCAGGTCGATCAGCACTGCCCGTGTGTTGACGCTGCCGAAATCCACCGCGATGATCGATTTAAGGTCGCTCGTCCCAGCCATGGCTCACACCACTCAGCCCAGCACACGCGCCAGCAGGAAGGCGATCCGCTCGCTGACGATGGTCAGACTGGAGAGGATCGCGCCGGCATAGAGCGAAGCGAAGGTCACGATCAGGAAAATCTGGCCAATGCCGCCAGCCACCCGCACTGGCAGAGGTCGCACCACCTCCCCTTCCGGTGTCTTAACAGACAGGTATTGGAAGTACAGCAGGGTGGTGATCGTGCCCAGGATGAGGATCAGGCCGTTGATGAAATCATCGCCGATGGCCGCGCCGCTGCTGTAGACCAGCGGGATCAGCGTGCCGCTGATCGTGCCGATCAGCGCCACCGCTGTGCCGATGCCGATCAGGAAGGCCAGGCCCAGGTTGCCCAGCGGGGCCAGGGCCGGGATGGCTTTGAGCAGGAGCAGGCCGCCGACCAGCAGGGGAATCAGGCCCAGCACAATCTGCCCGGTTTGCGGCGCGGGGGCCAGCAACGTCCCGCGCAGCCAGGGCAACAGCACGCCTTCCACGGCAACCACGCCGGTATAGGCCGCCGCCACCCCCACGAACAGATAAACCGTCAGCCGGTACAGGAAGTTGTCGGTCAGCAGGTAGCTGAAGATCAGCAGGGTCAGGATGAACCCCACCCAGACCCCGATGGCGTCAAGCGCTTGTGGCGTCACGGCTCTCGCCTCCGGCGTATCCACTGAGCGAAGTTGACCAGCGCCCCCAGGCCGATCAGCCCTCCGGCGGCCAGCACACCGAGCGTCATGCTGTACCAGCGCGTGTCACGTTCCGGCGGCGCGGGCGGCGGCGGGATAGGCGTTGGCGCCTGTGATTCGACGGCAGGCCGCACCTGCGTGGGAACCGGCGTAGCGGTGATGATCACGCGGGGTGTGGCGCTGGGGATCACAGTTGGCGTGCCGGAAGCCAGGGCGGTGGCCGTCAGGTCTTCGTCAGCAGGCGTGGATGTTGGTGTGGCGGTGACGCGCTGCGTCGGCGTGGGGCTGGGAGTTGGGCTGGGCACGGGCGTGCCGGTGGTCAACCGCCCGCCGGGGGCCTCACCGCCCGCCTGGGCCAGGGCCGAACGCAGCACGGCGTCGTAGCTGTAGGCGTCGCGGTAACCGGCCAGCAGGCCGATCAACTGGCCGGAAGTCAGGTACGGGCGGGCCACCGGCTCCGCCCCGGCGGCGACCGCCGCGCCCAGCGGCAGCTTGACCGCCGCGCCGACCTGTTCCACCCACAGGCGGACATCTTCGCCGCGTTCGCCAAAGACCAGCGCCAGGTCAAACGCCGTCTGCAGGAAGCGGATGTCCAGGCCGGTCGGACGGCCTTCCAGATCGACGGCAAACAGGCCGCGATCCAGGGCGCTGGCGTCGGTACTGGTGGCAGTCAGGGCGCGCAGGCCGACCACCCCGCCCGGCAGGTAGGACAGGATCACGTAATCATCCGGCATGGTCAGGGCGGCAGTGCGGCCTCGCCGGGCCAGGATGAAGGGATCAGCGGCCAGGTCAGCCAGCACATTGCGGGCTTGCAGCACGCCCGCCGGATTGGTGCTGACGATCACCGGTCTGGCCCCCCGGAGCAACACATGGGTCAGCAGCGCCCTGGTCAGGGCGTCCATCTCCCCGGCGGCGGTCGGACCGTACTCAAAACCGACCAGCACCTGTGAGCGCTCGTCCAGTTCCTCGATCGCTGCGTCGAGCGTCCCGTGGCTGGCCGGGTCGAGTGCTGCCGGCGGCAGCGGTAGCAGCGCGGAAACATCGACCAGGAAGGGCAGCACCAGCGCCGCCAGCAGCGCCAGCGTGACCAGCACGCGGGCAGGTTTGACCCGGCTGCGGGCACGGGCGCGCCTGGCCGCCTCCGCGATGCGTACGGCCTGCTGGGCGCCGGTGAGGGTGACCGGCCGGCCTTCGGCGTCACGGGCAACAGCTTCTTCACCCACCCCCAGCAGGCTGGACAGCGTCGCCACACGCGCTGCCTGGCGCTCATCCAGCCGGGTTTCCAGGATCATTTCCCGGCCAGCCATATTGTCAAAGACGGTCGCCGGGGCCAGGCCGTCGGTGATTCCATCCAGCGCAGGTGTGGTCGGGGCCGGGGAAGGCGGCGGCGCGGCCTCAGCCGCGGCCAGGGTGTGCTCGCGCAGGGCGCGCAGGCGCTCGCTCAGTTCCTCGAGCGGGGTCTCGCCAACATCCATAACCTGGCGGACGGCGGAGAATCCGCCAACCTGCACGCCAGCCAGCCAATCCGGGAGTTGTGTCGCCGTGATTTCTGCCCCTGGCGGAGGTGCCTGCTCAACGGCTTCTTCTTCCGGCGGCAACTCCGCCACGGCAAACAGTTCATCCAGGTCGAACTCGGCCTGCTCCAGCGGCACCAATGCGTCCTGGCCGGTGGCCAGCGGGGCAGGCGCTTCCACCTCACCCAGCTTCTCCTCGATCAGCTGCATGAATTCTTCGACCGGCTCAGCAGGGGGCTGCGGTGGTGGCGCTTCCGCCTCAGCGGGGGCACGCTCAAGCTCAAACGGCAGGTCGCCCAGCCAGGCAGGCGGCTCGGTGATGTGCACCGGGCGGGGCGCCTCAGCTTCTGGCACTGGTGTTTCCGGCGGGGCCGGTTCTCCGGCGGGCGGCGGTGGGGTGGCCTGCTCTTCCTCCGGCGCGGCGGCCTGCAGATCGGCCATCCAATCCGCCTCCTGGGAGGGCGTCAGCCCGATTTCGGCGAACCAGTCGGGCACCTCTGCCGCGGCGGGCGCCTCCGGCGTGGGCAGACCTTCAGCCTGGGCGAACCAGTCGGGCACCTCCTCTTCGGAGGGTGCTTCCGGCTCCGGCGCGGGTGGCGCCGCCGGAGCCTCAGCCTCGGCGAACCAGTCGGGTATCTCCGCCGACGCGGGTACTTCCGGCCCTGGTTCGGGCGGTGTTGCCGGAGCCTCAGCCTCGGCGAACCAGTCGGGGATGTCCTCCAGCGATGGCTCCGGTTCGGGGGCCTTTTCCGGGATGACCGGCTCAGCGGTCAGCGCATCCGGCGAATAGTCGATTGCGGAGAACCACGCCGGCTTTTGCGCCTGCTCCTGTTCTTCCAGGCCCAAGTACCAGTCCGGCATGAACTCCGGTCCGGCGGCCTCGGCGGCAGCGGGGGGCTGTTCCGCCGGGGGCAGTTCGCCTTCGGCAATGGCTTCGAACCATTCGGGCACTTCCTCAGCCAGCTTTTCAGCCTCGGTTGGCTCACGCCCGGCTTCTTCCTGCAGCCGTTCCCATTCCTCGTAGGAAAGGTCGCTGTCCTCGACAGGCGGCATGGCGGGTTGTTCTATCGCCCAGGCCGGGGGCGCTTCTGGCTTTCCGGTGGGGATGGCGGCCTGGCCGGGTTCCAGCGGCAGAATTTCCTCCTCCATCCCGGCCAGCCAGTCGGGCAGTTCAGCCCGTGGCCGTGGTGGAGCCGGCGGCTCTTCAGATGGCGGTTGTTCCATGTCCAGCTCGGCCCCGGCCAGCCAGTCCGGCAGCGCGCCGGGCGCACCCTGTTCAGCCTCCGCTTCAAAGGCCATCCAGTCCAGTTCGTCGGCGGCAGGTTCAGGAGGACTGGGGGGGAGCTCCCCGGCAGGCGCAGGTTCCGGGGGCGGTTCCAGGCCCAGCAGGTCGCGCATCCAGGGCAGGGTGGCGGTGATGCCGCGCAGTTCCTCTACCGTGGGCAGGTCATCATTTTCTTCCAGGATTTGCTTGCGTCCCGGTTTGGCGGGGGGCGCGCCGGAAGAAACTGGCTTCATGGTCGCGGTATCGCGGATGCCGGGCTGGGGTTCGCCGCCGACATCGCGCAGGAAATCCAGGGAATCGACGGGCCGCTGTGGGGGTGGTCCAGCCGGCCGGTCGTCATCCGGCGGCAGGTCAAAGCCCCGCAGCCATTCCGGCAGGCCCTCATCTTCCGGGGGGATAGGCCGGTCGTCGGTCATAGCCGTTTACTCCCGATAGCTGGGGTCTTGCCCCAGCAGTACCCGAACGCCGGTCGCGGCAGCACCCAGGGCGATACCGATCAGCAGGCCGCGCGCCCCGGCGACGGCGGGTACATTGCGGATCCAGGCGCTCAGGTCGTTTACGAGGCCCAGGGCGGGCAGCCCCACCCAGCCGAGCAGAACGATCAACAGGGTGATGACAAAGAGCACGGCTGCCCAGGTGACACGGTGACGGAGCAAACGCGCTGCGGCAAAAACCAGGAAAAACGCCAGCAGCCCGGCCAGCGCACTTTCCACTGAGACCTGCACCGCGCTGAACAGAAAACCGCTCAGTTGCTCACCGGCCACCAGACCCAGCCGTTCCACCGTGACCAGCACAATCACGATCAGGGCAGCGAGAAACAGCACCAGGCTGTACGGCCAGCCGGGATCGCCGTTAATGACGCGCTGCAGATGCACCCATAGCAGGTTCAGGACACCCACCAGCACCGCTACCGCGCTGACGATCACTACCAGCTGGATCAGCGCGGCGGCTACCGGCGCGACCGGCGAACCGGGGAACAGGCCCCAGAGCGTGATCAGACCGAGCGCCAGCACCAGGCTGGAAGCCAGCACCGCCAGTACTCGCCGCATCGCTCAGGCCCTCCTCCGCGCGCGCAGGAACATCAGCCCGTAGTAGACGCCGATCAGCAGGATAATCAGGCCCAGCCCGATGGCGATCTGGACAAAGTATTCCCGGATAGCGGTGAACGCCGCCACCAGCAAAATGGCGACCACAACCAGCAGGCGCAGGCCATCCATGGCCAGCAACTGGCTCAGATGCAGGGCCGATGGCCTGGCCGGGAGGTACGCCCCGGCGACATACAACTCCTCGCCCAGCAGGGGCCGCCCGGCCATCACCCAGGCGATGGCCTGGCCGTCCAGATCGTCGCTCTGGGCGAAAAAGGTCTGATCATAGCGGTAGGCGGCCTCCCCGATGAAGGCGATCTCCGGGCCAAAGCGCCCGCCCACCACGCTCATGTTAGCGTCTTCATCAGCCAGCGCCCCGCCAACACCCGCCGCGAAGGCCAGCGAGCGCGGCCCCTGCGGGTACCAGCGCACGGCAGGGCTGCGGTAAGCGCCGAGCGTCTCCCGGCGGCGATAGGCGCGGATCAGCGTGCCCTGGGCCAGGCCCAGCGCCGTCGGATCACTCAGCGTGATCAGCGGCGTCTGGCGGGCGACGGAGGCGCGCTCCACCAGCGGGTACATCAGATCAGCGACAGCCAGCGCCGAGATCGTCGATTCCAGCCCCAGCCCACTGCCGCCAAAAGAGATGTGCACCGGGCGCTCGCTTTCTACCGCCTCGCTGACCAGGATCGGCATCGATCGGTAAGCGGCGATAGGCCGCAGCGCCAGGCGCAATCGCCGCTGCCGCCGCAGGAACTGGGCGACCACCGTGATCAGCACGAAGGTGACCAGTAGCACCAGCAGGGTAAAGATACTAGTCAGCGGGTCCATCAGACGGCCCTTCCTCATCCGGATTCGCCGCGGTCAGACCGGCGCGCAGCCAGGCCAGCGTGGCCGGGTCCTCCAGCGCGCGCGCCCAGCGCCCAACCGACTCCGCCGGGAGAAAGACACCCAGGGCAGGCTGAGCCACGTACAGCGCCTGCGCTCCCAGCGGGCCAAGCGGCTCGGCAGCCTCCAGCAACGCCGCCACCAGCCCCTCCAGCCCCCAGGCGCGCAACCGCTCCCCCCAGACAGCCAGGCGGTTTTCCCAGCGTTTGCGCCATACAGCGCGGTCAGTTTCGTTCCTCATATCGCGATCAGTATAGCACAGCGCAAAATCCGGCAAAAGCGGCGAGCAACCCTGCAGGTGGCCGGGGGGGGCCACGAGGCCAGGAAGCCAGGAGACCCGGCAGCCGATGCGACCTGCCAGTTTCGGGTATAATCGCCCCTGTTGCCGGGTAACTCACAGGAGTCACAGGAGCCGATCATGATGCGCCTGGCTGTGCTTTCAGATATTCACGGGAATCTGGCCGCTCTGGAGGCGGTGCTGGCCGACCTACAGGCCGCTGGTGGCGCTGACCTGACCTGGATACTGGGCGATCTGGTCGCCTTTGGCCCGCAGCCAGCCGAATGTCTGGCTGTCATCCGCGGCCTGCCGGCGGAGCGGACCAAGGTCATCCGGGGCAATACTGACCGCTACGTTACCACGGGGGCGCGTCCCCACGCCGAGCGCCCTACCGCCGCTACCTGGGCCGCGCATGTCCGGCAGATGATGGGCCGCGACGCCGCTTTTGGCTGGACGGCCCAGCAACTCGACGGCGAAGCTGCCGAATACCTGGATCGCCTGGGCACAGACCTGGCCCTGGACATCCCCGGCTACGGGCCGGTAGTGGGCTTTCATGCCGGGCCGGGCGATGACGAGATGGTGCTGTTGCCCTACACGCCCGATGATCTGTTGCTGGACGCCCTGCTCGACCGTGAGGGACGGCTGGCCTTCGGCGGGCATACCCACCGCTCGATGGATCGCGACCTGGGGACATGGCGCTTTGTCAACCCCGGCAGCGTCGGCATGCCGTTTGACGGCGACCAGCGAGCCTCTTACGCTCTGGTGACTTTCGCCGATGGTGTGGCGCAGGTAGACATTCGCCGGGTGGCTTACGACATAGAGGCGACCATCGCTGCCCTGCAGAACAGCGATAGCCCGGCCCGCGACTTTACCATCGAACGGCTGCGGCGCGCTGGCCCGCCCGGCTAGCGGCGGGCGGTTCCCGGCGATCAGTCGCCCTCGAATAAACGCAGGCGAAGCTGCTTGATCTCCTGCCGCATCTCCTCATCCGATTCCAGGAGTTCGGCGATCTTGGCGCAGCCGTGCATGACGGTGGTGTGATCGCGCCCGCCCATGATCGCCCCGATCTGTGGCAGGGAGGCTTCCGTGGCTTCCCGCGCCAGGTACATGGCCTGCTGGCGGGCGATGGCGATCTTCTTGGTGCGGCGAGGGCCGATCAGGTCCTCCACCGTCAGGTTGTGAAAGGCCGCGGTCACCTCCAGCACTGTGTCAACGGTATGGACGCGGCGCGGGGCGCGGAACTCGCGCAGGACACGGCGGGCCAGTTCATCGGAAAGCGGGACATGCGCCAGGCGCGCCTGAGCCAGAATCTGGGTCAGCACGCCTTCCAGCTCGCGGATGTTGCCCCGCACCTGGTTGGCGATCAGCTCGGCCAGCGCCTCCGGCAGGTGAACGCCCTGCTGTTCGGCCTTGTCGTTGAGGATAGCGATGCGCATCTCCAGATCGGGTGGCTGAATGTCGACGATCAGGCCCCATTCGAAGCGAGAACGCAGCCGTTCTTCCAGTGTGGCCATCGCTCGCGGGCGGCGATCGCTGGCCAGCACGATCTGGCTATTGGCGCTGTGCAGGGCGTTGAAGGTGTGGAAGAACTCCTCCTGCGTGCTGTCCTTACCAGCAATGAACTGGATGTCGTCCACCAGCAGGACATCCACCATGCGGTAGCGGTTGCGGAAGGCGGCGGTGTTCTGGGCGCGGATGGAATCGATCAGTTCGTTGGTGAACTGTTCGGAGGAGGTGTAGAGGGCGCGCAACCCACGCGCACGGCAGGCGTTGCCAATGGCGTGCAGCAGGTGGGTCTTGCCCAGCCCGACATCGCCGTAGATGAACAGCGGGTTGTAGGCGCTGCCGGGATGATCGGCCACGGCCATCGCCGCAGCGTGGGCCAGCTGGTTGCTGCTGCCGACGACAAAGGATTCGAAGACATAGCGCGGGTTGAGGTTGGTTTCGTAGGGCTGTTCGCCGGCGGCGGCGCCCACCTCCGGCTCGTCTTCGGGCCACAGCGGCCCCAGATCGACCGGCTCTTCCAGCGGGTCGTAGACCACAAAGCGCACCTCAACCGAGCGCCCAAACAGATCGGCCAGCGTGCGGCGGATCGAGCTGTAGAGCCGCTTTTCCAGCCACGATTTGACATACGCATTGCGGACGCTGATGATGAACGAGCCGTCCTCATAGGCCAGCAACCGGGCGCCTTTGACCCAGGTCTCAAATGTCGCCCGGTTGAGCTGTAGTTCAAGCTGCCCCAGGGTGGCCTGCCAGGCGTCCTGGGCGGTCATGGTCGCTTTGCTCATGCTGCCCCCTGCCTCAAATTTTCTCCGCTACCCCGCCTCACGGCCAGTTCCCGGCGCAACTGCGGCGCAAATGCGAGCCAACCTGCAGGTGAAATACATCGGCAACGTGGTTGCGGCAATAGAACGCCGGGCGCCCCCCTCCCGGAGCCGGGTTCTGGCGCCCGGTCGGGCGGCCAGACGATCGCTGCATTGGTGTCCCTGCGGCGCTGGTGCATTTTTCATTGTAGCAGAGAGTCTCCACCCCCTCAACCAACGCCAGGAGACCGGGAGGCGCAGGCTGCCCTATTAGTCATATGGGAACCGGGGCCTGTTGCAGGGGGGACTATCGTCGTATAGTAAAGTGGCCGTTTGTCACGTCTTCGGGTAAATCGCGTTGAACAACCTGTGAATTCCAGTACAATAAGCTTACATTCAACCTCTCGCGAGCCATTTCTTGCACAAGGAAGCCAGCCATGCAAACCCCTGCATCAGACTCGTCCGCCCCTCCCATGGAACATTCGCAGGTTGACGTAATCAAAGTCTCCGCCCGTTCGCGTTCGACAGCGGTCGCCGGCGCCATCGCCGGGGTGATCCGGGAGCATAGCCGCGCTGAGGTGCAGGCCATCGGCGCCGGGGCGGTCAATCAGGCCGTCAAAGCCATGGCCATCGCCCGCGGGTATCTGGCTGAAGACGGCATCGACGTGGTCTTTGTGCCGTACTTTACCGAGACCTCTATCGACGGGCAGGAGCGTACCGCCATCCGTATGGTTGTTGAGACACGCTAGGCGGCGCGTCGCTGTAGCTGGTTGCGTGTCCCGCCATGCCCCTCAACCGCATTGATCTACACGTCCACAGTACCGCCTCCGATGGCGAATTCCGGCCATCGGAGGTTGTTGTCCTGGCTTTGCGCCACCGCCTCGACGCCATCGCCCTGACCGATCACGATACCACTGCCGGTCTGCCGGAGGCGCTGGAAGCCGCCGCAGGCAGCCCCCTGCTGGTTCTGGCGGGGGTGGAACTTTCCACGATGCAGCCAGACGGGGAAGCGATCGATCTGCTGGGTTACGGCGTGGACCCTGCCGATGGCACCTTTGAAGCGCGGCTGCGCCTGCTACGTTCGGCGCGCCGCGATCGTGCCGAACAAATCGCCGCCCGCCTGGCCGCGCTGGGCGCACCGATCTCCCTGGAGCGTGTCTATACCCTGGCCGCGGGTGGGGCGGTCGCCCGCCCGCACATCGCCCAGGCCCTGCTGGAAGCCGGGCATGTCCACACCATACAGGAAGCGTTCGATCGCTACATCGGGAATGGTGGGCCGGCGTATGTCCCCCATCTCCCATTGCCCATCGAGGAGGCCATCGCCCTGATTCATGCGGCGGGGGGTGTAGCCGTACTGGCCCATCCGGTTCGCGTCCGGGATTACGCCGCCCGGCTTGGCAGCTGGGTTGATGCCGGGCTGGATGGCCTGGAAGTCTATTACCCCGATCACAGCCCGACCTTCACGCGGGACGCGTGGGTAGCCGCCCGCCGCTACGGCCTGATCATGACCGGCGGTAGCGATTTCCACCGCCCGGAAGCCGATGGCACGATCCGGCTGGGGCGTCAGCCCGTGCCACCGGCCTGTGTCGAGCAGATTCTCGCCCGCCGTGAACGCTACCGCTGATAGCGACGAGCGCGTTCTGGCTTGAGGACTTTCAGGCGGGCAATTCCTCCCACCGCGCCTGCAACTTCTCCCGCACCTGCGGCAGCGTCGTATACTCCATCTCGTCCATCGGCAGTCGGTGCGGCTCAAACGGCCCGTGCTGGCGCAACTGGTCAGCCAGGACATTACATGCCCGCCGTGCCTCATCGAAGCCAGGATCATCGAACATATCCCGCGGCCCGATCAGGCGGCCTTCCGCCAGCTGGAACCCCAGCGCTACCACACGCGGCGGCCCATCAAAGCGACTCGGTGTAGCATTGCGCAGCGGGACGGGCATCAGTGGGCCATAGTGCGAGCCACGCATCCAGCCTTCCACGATATGCGGCAGCGTAAACGGTTCCAGAATTTCGCCGATTGCCGGGAACTGACCCTGCCCGCGAACGATGCACACCGGGTCATCTTTGCCAACGTATTTGCCGGCGATCAGCGCCAGCCGCTGGGTGGAAGACACCGCGCCGATCTCGCCGTTCCGGCCGTAGACTGCCTTGACCATATAGCGACCCGCCGCACCAATGAACACCAACAGATCGTAATATTCCGCCGGTGTGTCAAAGAAGATTCGCTTGTTCTGCTTGACATCATGCACTTCAAAACGGAAGCCATCATGCAGCGGCGGCGCGATAACCAATCCGGCGGTGTTGAAGGGATCGGCAAACATCTTGCATAGTGGCAGATTCCACGCTCCGGCGGAGGTTTTATCCGCCATGAAGATGATCACCGGCTCGGATGGGCGCTCCTCAAACGTCATCTCGGCTACGCCAGGCCCCATGCCTTTCACGTTGCCGGAAAAAGCGTCTGCCAGCAGGTCCTGCCCCGCACCATATAGTTTCAAACGTCGGGCCACCGCTGTACACGCCTCAAATACATCCCATGCCCTGTGATGGATGGTCTCATCATCGACGCCCCGGCTGTGAGTCATAATCAGCTCCAGGTCATCGCCGCAGGCGGTCACGTGAAAATCGACGATCAGCCCGTCGCGCCGCGCCCCCTCAAGCTGCCGGGTGGCCTCGGCGATCAATTCGCTGTGCATGGCCGAGTGCCCCACGTAACCGCCAACATCAGCCTTGATCACACTCAACGTGATGCGGTCCATTGCCTGTCTCCTTCTCCCCGGCTAATGCCTGCTGCCGGGAAAACAAAAACCGAAGGCCCCCTGCAGATGCAACGACGCCTTCGGCAGCTACCAGCTATCTATGATGTTCTCTACCGCTACGTTACTGCTCTATCTCACTATAGCATAGATTGCCAGGGTAGAGCAGTTGAAATTCAGGGGGCAGGCGCCGGCTCGGATCACTGGCAACTAGCGAATCTCGCGCAGCGCCGCCGCGATCATGGCCCGATCCGGCCAGCCGCGTAGTCCTCCCGGCGTGGCATAAACGCGGCACCCCAGCGCGTACTGGGTGTGCCCCACCGGGAACAAATCAGCGCCGTTGACCCGAATCGTGGGCGATCCCACAAAACGGGTCGTCTGAGCCTGTTCGTCAGTTTCTACGCGCACCAGCCTCACTTCCGCCTGGATCGCCAGCTCGGCCAGCGCGGCGCGTAGTTCTTCCAGGGCTGACTGCCAGGAGGGGCAGCCGTCAAAGTGTAGCAGTTCTACGTCCATGGTTTAGCCTCCTCTGCAACAGTGAATCTGTATTGTCATCGGCTCATGCCACCGGCTGCGGGGTGGGAAAGATGGCGTCGAACGCTTCCGGCGCATGTTCGCGGACGATGGCGGCGGTCAGGGCGTTAGCTGCGCACACAGCCCGGTACAGCCGGGCGCTGCGGCGTTCCGTCCGTTCTTGCGTCTGAAAGTCTACCCCGTACAGACCAAAGCGGTAGCGCGGGTCGTAGCCCTCTGCCCACTCGAAATTATCCACCAGGCTCCAGAAGAAGAAGCCCCGCACCGGGTAGTTGTGCATGCAGGCCTGCCACACGGCGCGCAGCGTGCGGGCCAGGTAGGCGGGCCGGATGCTATCGTCAGGATCAGGGACGCCCGCCTCAGTCACGTAGAGTGGCCGGCGGACAAGGCGATAGAGGTGCTTGAGGCGCGGCAGAATCTGTTCCGGGGCCAGTTCCCCCCAGTCCCGCGGGCCGCGGGGCCGGCCTTCCGGCGTACGCATCTCGATCCCCGGCAAAGGGGTGTCAGACGACCTGCTCAGATAGATGTGCTGGGCAGCGTAGTACTGCAGCCCGATCCAGTCCAGTGTCCCGCGCGCCTCAGGGATGCTGAATGAGCGCACCAGGAAGTTGAGCCGCCGGCCGTTGAACGGCCCGAAGATCGCCTCGTTGAACAGGTAGTGGATCAGCGCGGCGCCGAGATGCCCGATCAGCAGCGTGCCGGGCGCGACCGTCATCTGATGTTTGGCAAAGCCGATCTGCGCCGCTGGCCGGACGGCCTTGATCGCCCGGTAGGCGGCGGCATGGCCACGCACCAGTTGTGCAACCACCCGGAAGGTTTCATCCAGGCTGCGGTGGCCGGGCGGCCACTCACCGATCAGGTAACCCTCCGTAGCGTAGACCACCGGCTCGTTGATCGTGCACCACAGTGTCACCCGCTCACCGAACGCTTCCGCTACTTTCGTTGCGAAGCGGGCGAACAGGCGCGGAGTCTCCTCATCCAGCCATGCTCCGCGCGCTTCCAGCCACAGCGGGTTGGTAAAGTGGTGGAGCGTCACCATCGGCTCCAGCCCTCTGGCGTGCAGGTCATCGAGCATGGCCCGGTAGCGCTCCAGCGCTGCTGTATCCCAGCGGCCCGGCTCCGGTTCAATGCGGCTCCATTCGACCGACAGGCGCAGGGCGTTATTATGCAGGGATGCAGCGCGGGCGAAGTCTTCCTCAGCGCGGCCATTCCACCAGTCGCAGGCCTGCCCGCTGACGTGATCCCCGAAGATGCGTCCCCCGCCCAGGGCTTCCCAGGCGGACCAGTTGTTGCGGTTGCCGCCCTCCACCTGATGGGCGGCGGTCGCCGTGCCCCACAGGAAGCCCGGCGGGAAGTGTAGTTCGGCTTGCAGCCTGTCGCGCATACCCCTCCACCTTCCGATCACAGCAGTGCCCTCAACACAGGCGCAGATCAACGCCGATCATACCGCCTGCCCGCGAAATCCGGGCCTGACCTGCCTCCTGGAACAGGGCTGCTCAGAACCCGGCGCGCCGGGTCAACACTCAAAAACGCAGACCCGCTTCCTCTGGCGGGCAGTTCACCTCAACCGTGTATGTGTAGACATTCTCAAAGCCGGCGGCGGTGATCCGGTACAGGCCGTAACGCACCCGGCGCACAGTCGCCGGGTCGGCGTCCAGGGCGTAGACATCGCGCACGGCCTCGCCCGCCCGCCAGGTGGTCAGCGGCCGCCAGCCATACACCGGCGCAATCTGGTCAGCCTGGGCGAGGATCGTCCCGTTTGCGTCCAGGGCATGGACAAACACGCTCAGGTCTTCGGCAGGCGTCTCCGGCGTGTACCACATCACTTCCAGGATCACCCGACCGGCGGCGCAGGTGATCCGTTCAGCAGCAGGACCAAAGGAATCCGGCGGGTCGGCGATGCGCCCCGGCGTCAGGCCGATCTGCACCAGCCCCGGGGCGGCGGCCTGGGCGACCGGCAGCTGGCCCAGCCGCGCCTCCCACCAGGCCGGCGGCTGATTCCACAGCGTCTCCGCCGGGACGACCAGTATCCCATCCCGCGCCAGCGCCAGTAAGTCGGTACGGTGATCGACGATCGGCACATTGCGCAGGCCGGGCGCCAGCGCCGGGTCGACATCCTGGGCGAACCTGACGGCAAAGTACTGCACCCCCCAGGGGATCATCAGTGTCGCGCCGGGCGGCGTGCCTGCCGCGGTGGCGATGGCTTTCAGCCCAGCGGGATCGCTCACCAGCCCGGCGATGAACGGGCCGTTTGTCCCCAGCAAGAATCCTGCCGCCAGCACCGCCACCGCCAGCAAACCGACCGGGATCAGCCGTGCCCGGCCCGCTGGGCGCTCCCCGGCCAGGCGCAGCAGACGGTCAGCCAGCAACAGCCAGCCGCCTGCCGCCGAGACCAGTATCGGCAGGATCAGCGCGGAGAGCACGTCCTGGTAAAACAGGACGTGAAAGGTATATGGCACCGCCGCATTGAGCAACAGGGCGACCGCCGCCCGGCGTTGGTGCGGCTCCCACAGGGCAACGATCAACCCGGCCAGCCCGGCCAGCAAACCCGGCAGTGTCAGATCGGTCAGCAGCACGCTGTTGACCAGCGCCAGGTTGGCCTGCAGCGCGTCCCATGTCCCCGGCAGGCCGATGTACCGCCCGGCTTCTTCCCCGCTGAACTGCGCCCACAGCCCGGCTAGCGTCGATGGATCGCCATAGACCCAGGCTGCGCCCGCCCTGGCCCGCGCCCACAGGTAAAGGTACGGCAGGAAGACGCCCGCTGCAGCCAGCGGCAGGCCAGCCACCGCCAGCTGCGCCAGCCGGGCGATTCCGGCGCGCCACGACGCGGGAGAGGTGCCGCCGGAATCGCCGCGCCAGAGCGACGGCCAGGCAGCAACAATCAGGGCTGGTGCGGTGAAGGCCAGAGCGCGGTGATGCCCGACGCCGATCCCACCCAGCAGGGCCAGCCCCAGGATGCGCCCCCGAACAGGCGCGCGCCACAGGGCCAGCGCCAGCAACCCGACCAGGATCAACAAACCGAACGAGTAGACTTCGGCGATGACCTGGTGAATCCAGACTGTGCGCATCAGGCCGAACAGCACAATGACGACGGCGGACGCCCACGTCCGCCCGGTCAGGTGGCGCAGCAGGGCGTAGAAAACGGCCAGCGCCAGCACCCCCCACAGTAGAGAGACCAGCGCCGGCGCTGTCGCCGGTCCGACGCCGGCCAGCCGCAGCGCTGCCACCAGGGCGCTGCCCGTCATGACATACAGCGGGTAGCCGGTGGCGTGCAGCGTGCCCCAGACGTTGAGCACGATCTGCGTTTCGCCCGTGTCCAGCATGGTGTAATGCCCGGACCCGGCCGGGATGGGCTGCACGGTGGGCAGGTAGACGATCAGCAGGCCGGCCAGCGCCGCCAGAAACGGCAGCCAGCCGCCGGAAAGCGCACGGCGGGTCATCAGCAAACCTCAGCACAACCGATCCCAAACGTCGGGGACTATACCGCTGCCCGGCGCAGGCGGCAAAGATGCCAGCCGGCCGTCGGGGTCAGGAAGTCGCCCGTGGTATGGTGCCGCGCACCACCGCGCCAGCCCGCCAGCCCGGCAGATCACGGTATACTCTGGGTAAACCATCGAACGGCAGACAGTGGGGAGGAGACGACCATGCAGTACCGCAGATTTGGCCGCCTGGGCTGGCAGGTCAGCGAGGTTGGGTACGGGATGTGGGGCCTGGCCGGCTGGACCGGCTCCGACGATGAAGAGACCATGCAATCGCTGCACCGGTCGGTTGAGCTGGGCTGCAACTTCTTTGACACCGCCTGGGGCTACGGCGAGGGCCACAGTGAGCGCCTGTTGGGTCAGCTTGTGCGCGCCTACCCAGAGAAGCGGCTGTATGTCGCCACCAAGATTCCGCCCAAGAATCGCATCTGGCCGTCCAGGTCGCATTTCAAGCTGATGGACGTCTTCCCACCCGATTACATCCGCGAGTATACGGAAAAGAGCCTGGCCAACCTGGGTGTGGAACGGATCGACCTGATGCAGTTCCATGTCTGGGAAGATGCCTGGGCCAATGACGAGAGCTGGCAGAACGCCGTCGACGATCTCAAGCGCGAGGGATTGATCACATCGATGGGAGTCAGCGTCAACCGGTGGGAGCCGGATAACGTTCTGGAAACGCTCAAAACCGGCCTGATCGACGCCGTGCAGGTGATCTACAACATCTTTGATCAGGCGCCGGAGGATCACCTGTTCCCGCTGGCGCAGGAACTGGACATCGCCATCATCGCCCGCGTGCCTTTCGATGAAGGCACGCTCACCGGCACGTTGACCAAAGACACCCGCTGGCCGGAAGGCGACTGGCGCAATACGTACTTTGTGCCGGAAAACCTCAACGCCTCGGTCGACCGGGCGGAGGCTCTGCGTCCGCTGATCCCGCCGGGGATGACCATGGCGGAGATGGCCCTGCGCTTCATCCTCTCCAACCCGACAGTCAGCACGGTCATCCCCGGTATGCGCAAGTTGCATCACGTGGAAGCCAACATCGCCGCCAGCGACGGCGCGGGTTTACCCGCCGGGTTGATCGAGAAGCTGCGCGCCCACCGCTGGGATCGCACCCCGACCGACTGGTCGCAGTAGGCGCAGGCCCTTACACAGTTCCCCCCCCCACGGGCAGCGGGACTGCCAACCGGTGCGGCCCTTCCGCCTGCGGGCGGGTAGCATATCGTCTGTAGGGGTAATTGCACTATAATATAAGAGTAGTAGGTAGCGTTTAATGTACTGCGGCATGCCGCGTACCCTGAAAAGAGCCAGACCCATGCTAGTTTGCGCAAACTGCGGGCACCTTAATCGATCCGGTGTGGTCTTCTGTGAGAACTGCGGCACCAGCCTGGAAAATACGGCCGCTGCCGGGGCCACCCGCTCGTTTGGCGAGACGGATGTCGCCGTGAGCGAGCCGATCATCAGCGCGGGGAGCGACCACTTTCCGGCAGGCTCGCAGTTGCGCTTTGAGATCGAGGGAGCGCCGGAGCCGTTAATAATCCGCCCTGGCCAGCAGGTGATCTTTGGCCGCCGCGACCCGGCCACAGGCGCCATGCCCGATGTTGATCTGACACCTTACGCCGGTTACCGGATGGGCGTCAGCCGCCGCCATGCGGCGCTGCGCCTGACCGATGATGAGCACCTGGATGTCTGGGACCTGGGCAGCAGCAATGGCTCTTTCCTCAACGGTCAGCGGCTCAACCCGCATCAGCCGTATCGCCTGCGCGACGGCGACCGGCTGCGGCTGGGGCAGATGGTGATCCGCATCATCTTCCAGCCTCCGCCGGGGGTCCTGGGGGAGCTTCCCAATCACTCCGCCGACACAACCCCTGAGGAGCCGCCCCAAACCACCGGTGCGCCCGCCGCCGAAAACAACAACCTGATCGAGACGATCACCGGCCCGGCGCTGCAGGAACTGCTCGATTCGATGCCCCCTCTGCGCCGCAGCGAACCAGGCCAGCCGACTACCCGCGCTGTGGAGCCGCCATCCGAGGATGTTCCGCCTGCTCCCGATGATAAGAAGCAGGGTGACGCCTGAACGCTGGCAAATCACCACACGCCCCGCCGCAGGTCATGGGCGGGGCGTTTTTTGATCGACGGGCGGGAGAGTGGCGCTATGGCTGCAGATTGAGGACTTCCAGCACTTCGCGGGCCGCCTTGCTGGCAGCGAAGAAGGCATGGTCCAGGCGGGCATCCTTCTCCAGCAGGATGGCAATGGCGGCGACCCGGCCCGCCGGGTAGACCAGCATCAAGCCGTTTTGCCCTTCCATAAGGATACGATCCAGCCTGCCCTGCGCCAGGCGTTCCAGTGTGGTTTCTGCCAGGCCGATCAGGGTAGCAGCCATGGCTGCCACCTGAGGGCTGCTGGTTGGAGCATCAGCGGCGTCGGCCAGGCCGGGAGGAAAGGAGGCCATCAGCAGCCCGCTGACATCGACGATCACCGATGCCTTGACGCCTCCCCGGAGCACCAGATGAATCTTGCGCAGGACATGCTCCAGTTTCTCGCTCCGGTATTCCTGGGCCATAGCGTTCCCTCACTTCACGCGCTGGATGCACGATCAGGGGGCGAACCTGTGGGCCGCATCCCCCGATTTATTTAACACCATCCCCGGCCTCTTTTCAAACCGGGGAGCACCGTACACATTAGCTCTGCCGGAGAGCTGCTGCGGTGTGCTACAATCGCCCCGCTGGAAACGCAGGCAACAGGAGAGGAGCAGCGCGATGCGCGTGGTGTTGCAACGGGTGACGCGGGGATCGGTCACGGTGGACGGGCGGGTTGTCGGCGCGGTGGATCAGGGCTTTGTCGCCCTGGTGGGCGTCACCCATACCGACACCGAGCAGCAGGCCGATCTGCTGGCCCGCAAAACGGCCCATCTGCGCGTCTTTGAGGACGACGAGGGCAAGCTCAACCGCTCGGTGCTGGATATAGGCGGCGGCGTCCTGGTGATCTCCCAGTTCACGCTGTACGCCGATGCCCGCAAGGGCCGCCGCCCGGCCTTCGTCGATGCTGCCCGCCCGGAGCAGGCCGAACCGCTGGTGCTGGCCTACGCCCGCAAGTTGCAGGAGTACGGCGTGACGCGGGTGGAACACGGTGTCTTTGGCGCGCTGATGACCGTCGAGATCGTCAACCAGGGGCCGGTGACGATCATCCTCGACACAGACACATTGTAGGGACAGCAGGGATGCGAACGAGATTCTGCAGCGATCCGGTTGCCGGGCTGAGCCGCGTCTTTGTGGCGCTGAGCCTGCTGACGCTGGCCGCCCTGGCCTGCGATCTGGGCAGCGGGGCAGCCCCGGCCATCACGCCGCTGGCGGCGGGCAGTGTCACGCCCACGCGCATCACCGGCGGCGGCCTGCCGCCGACCGCCACCCCGACCGCCACGCCGACGATCACGCCCAGCCTGACTCCTACGCCAACGGCCACCTTCACGCCGACGGCCAGCTTCACGCCAACGCCGAGTCTGACGCCCTCCAGCACGCCGACGCCTACCCCCGGCCTGATCACGCTGACGCCCGTGCCCACACTGGCGGTTCAGCCCGCCGTGCGGGCGACCGTCGAAGCGCCGCTGAGTCCCACCGCCGGGTGGAGTTGCGGCGACTTCCCCTGTGAGGACGATATCGACGGCTTTCTGCAGCGGATCGCCGTCCCGCCGGGCTTCGTGCTCAGTCATCTGGGGCAGTTGCCCGGCCAGCCGTTGAGCATTGCCTTTGGCCCGGACGGACGGCTCTATGCACTGGTGATCACCGATGGGGCACAGGCAGGTGCGCTGGTCGCGCTCGACCCGGCCACCGGCGCGAGCGCGACGATTCTGGACGGCCTGATCTCGCCGGGAGGGCTGGCCTTCCGTCCCGGCACAGATATCCTCTACTACACAGCCCGGACGCGGGCGGATGGCGGCGGGGCGCTGTGGAGCCTGGAGCCGGACGGTACGCCGCGGCTGCTGCGCGATGATCTGCCCTGCTGCTACACGATCATCAATGGTCAACCCAATGGCATCGCCTTCGGGCCGGACGGCTACCTGGTTCTGGCAGCCGGGGCGCTGACTGACCATAGCGAGGCCGCCCCCCACCTGCCGGAGCTGTACGCCACGCCCACCCCCTGGGAAGGGGCGATCCTGCGCCTGCCGCCGGATGGGAGCACGGTCGAGGTGCTGGGGCGCGGCTTCCGCGACCCGATCGACCTGACTTTCACCGCCGATGGGCGGCTGTTCGTGACCGACACCGGGCTGATCATTGGCATCGGTGACCGGCTGGTTCGCCTGGAGCAGGGCGGGCATCATGGCTGGCCGTACTGGCGGGAGCGCGGCTGCCTGGAATGCCCGGTCATTCCTCCTGACCTGACCCCGGTGCCGGACTGGGTGACCCTGCCCCCCGATTCCAGCCCGCGCGGGATTGTTGCCTATCATAGCGGGGCCTTCCCACCTGAATACTACGACAACCTGTTTGTGGCCCTGTGGAACGGTGTGGAGGGCGCACAGCGGGTCATCCGCGTGCGTAATGTCCCCAACACCCGGGCGGCCCAGGTCAGCGCCTTTGTGACCGGCCTGATCCGCCCGGCGGATGTGGCCGTTGCCCCGGATGGGTCGCTGGTCGTGGCGGATTACATCTATGGGCACGTGTGGCAGGTGCGCTACACAGGCGAGTGATCAGGCCCCGGCGGATGATGCCATCCTGTGGATGGCGCCATCCGCCGGGTGCGAAGCAGTTATGCATTAAGGAGAGAACAGTGATGACAGACCCACGGCAACAGGCCATGGACTACGCGCGCGCCCACCGCGAGCGCTTTTTGGATGGCTTCTTGGACTTCTTGCGTATCCCCTCGGTCAGCACTGATCCGGCCTACCGGGCGGATCTGGAGCGTTGCGCCGACTGGGTGGTGGCGGAACTGGCCCGGCTGGGCTTCAGGAACACCCGCGCTTATCCTACCGGCGGCAGCCCGGTCGTCTACGGGGAATGGCTGGAGGCTGGCCCTGACCGCCCGACGGTGCTGGTGTACGCCCATTACGACGTGCAGCCGGTCGACCCGCTGGACGAATGGGTGACGCCGCCCTTTGAACCATCCATCCGTGATGGCAGGCTGTATGCGCGCGGCGTAATCGATGACAAATGTGGCGTATGGGTCAACCTCAAGGCGTTTGAGGCCATGCTGGCTGCGGAAGGACAGCTGCCGGTCAACGTCAAGGTGTTCTTCGAGGGTGAGGAGGAGATCGGCTCGCCAAGTATGGAGCCGTTCATCCGTGAACACCGCGACCTGCTCCGCGCCGACTTCATGCTGGTTTCGGATGGCGGTTCCCGCCCGGACGACCCCACGATCATGTATGCTGCGCGGGGGATCATTGAGGCGGAAGTGACCGTCACCGGCCCGGCCCGCGACCTGCACTCCGGGCTATACGGCGGCGTGGTGCACAACCCCCTGCATGTGGTAGGCCGGATCATCGGCGCATTGCATGATGACAGCGGGCGGGTGACCGTCCCCGGCTTCTACGACAATGTACGTCCCCTGCCGCCGGAAGAGCTGTCCATGCTGGCTTCGTACGAGCCGGATTTTGTGGAAATGGCCCGCAAAGACACCGGTCTGCAAACCTTCTGGGCGGAGCCGCTGGGCAGCTTTAGTGTGCGGGCGACCGCCCTGCCAACGCTGGACGTGAACGGCATCTGGGGCGGCTACCAGGGGCCCGGCTCCAAGACCGTGATCCCGGCACGCGGCGGCTTCAAGGTCACCATGCGCCTGGTGGCCGACCAGGACCCCGCTGATGTGCAGCAAAAGTTTGTGGACTACGTCCGCAGCTTTGCCACGCCGACGGTCAGCATCGACGTGCAGACCGGGCCGCTGGGCTGGCCGGTGACGATGATGTTCGATGGGCCACAGGTGGAAGCCATCCAGCGCGCTTATGAAGCCACCTGGGGCAAGCGGGCGCGGTTGATCCGCGCGGGCGGTTCCGTGCCGATCATGGGCATGTTCCAGCGGGAACTGGGTATGCCGCTGACCTCGCTGGGCTACGGCACGGGCGAAGGCGTCCATGCCCCTAACGAATACATGCTGCTGGACTACTTCGAGCGGGGGATCGCCACCGCGATCCATTTCTTCCACAACCTGGTGGCAGAGACGGCGGTGCGGGGGTAATGAAAAAGGGGCGCACGTGGCGCCCCTTTTTTGTGCCGGGCGGCTGCCCGGCGACTTTAGTGGGCGTGCATGCCAGGCAGGTGCGGGTGGCCATGCGCCAGTTCTTCCGGCGTGGCTTCCCGCAGGGCCAGCACCTTGACGTCGAAGTGCAGCGTTTCGCCTGCCAGCGGGTGGTTGAAGTCGACCAGGACTTCGTCGTCATTGACGTCGACGATGGTTGCCTCAAAAAGATTGCCGTTTTCATCGCTCATGTCGAGCATCAGGCCCGGCTCCAGCTCCAGGTCCTCCGGGAAGAAACCCAGCGGGAAGGATTCGAGCGCGTCTTCGTCGTACTCGCCATAAGCGTCAGCAGGGGCGACCGTCACATGCTTGGTCTCGTTGACGGCCATGCCGGTCAGGGCGCGTTCTAGGCCGGGGATGATGTTGTCTGCGCCATGCAGGTACAGCAACGGATCGTCCGCGGTAGACTCGTCGATGATTTCACCGTCGTCCAGCTTCAACGTGTACTGCACGCTGACAACCAGACCATCCTGAATTTTGTTGGGGGCCATTGGGTAATCTCCTTTCCCCACAGACTGGGACTGCGTTCCCGGCGGGGAAAGCGCGCCCATGCGATATAGCCTGAGAATTATAGCGCAGAAACGCAGCTTGGATAGGGAGACTTTTGGGGGCGCAGGCGAAAAGTAAGGGGCCCGGGAGGCCAGAGGAAGCAGGAGACATCAGGAGACAGGAGAAGGAAAGCCAGGTGGCCGGGTGGCAGGAGGCCCGTTGCCTGCTTTATGGCGCAACTCAGCACTGATGGTGGCTGCCTGCAGGCTCGATTGCAGGGCAATGTGGCCCCTCAGCCGTCCCGGAAGAACCCGCCCAGGCGGCTCATCAGGCCAAGCAGACCGCCCGGCGGCAGCGGCCAGCCGCCCAGGTCCTGCCAGGCGGCGGCAAAGGCCAGCCCGGTTTCCCAGACAAACCCCGGCCCCACCCCCTGCTCGCTGAGCACCACCGCGTCCAGGCCGGGCACGGTGTGCCCCTGCGCGGCCCAGGCCCACCCAACCGCGCCGACGTACAGGCCCCAGGGCGGCAATGGGACGCCGATCACATCGTGGCGGCAGGCGGGCGCCCCCGGCCGGCTCAGGCGGAAGGCCAGGTGGGCGTCCAGCTCCGGCGCGGCCAGATGCAGCAGGTCGCTGCCGTTCGGCGCGGCGGCGACCCAGACCGTCCCGCCGGGGCCGGTTGTCATCACTGCTGCCTGGCGCGCTGGAAAAGTGGCAGCGAAGGCGCGGATCAGCGTGGCAGGCGGGCGAGTGCGTAGCGTTGAAGCGCTCATGGTAGCGGCATCCCCGGCCATCAGGCCTTCTCGTCGCCTTCCGGCCCGATCACTTCTGCCAGCAGGCCAAAGGCCGCCAGCGCATTCTGCAGGGCCACCGCCTGGCCGGGGCGGACAACCACCGCCTCCGGCCCCAGCCGCGCCCCCAGGTAGCGGCGCAGCGATGGCTCTTCCAGGATGGTGTCCAGCGCCTGAGGGGAAGTGGTGCGCAGCACCGTCAGCGTCTCGATGGTGACATCGGCCTCAGCGGACTGCGCCCAGCGCGTCAGCAGGGCGTCGACACTGGCCGGCAGGCTATCGCTGCCCAGAGCGCGGCTGAGAAAGGCGCGCACATGGCGCGGCTCAATCTCCTGGATGGCGGCGCGGCGCAGCCCCGCCGCTGACAGGCGGTAGCGGTATGGCTCGCCAGCGCTCAGCCATTCGGTGAAGCGGGCGATCTGAAAGCGGTCATAGCGGCTCAGACGACGGGAGACTTCCAGGGTACCGTCGTCGTGCAGAACTGGCGCAACTTCCGGGTCAGGCAGGGCAGGCCATTTGCCGCCGCTGACGAAAGCTCGGCCATAGGCGTTGAGACGGCCCAGGGCGCGCCCGGCGTGCCGCCCGCGATCGGCCAGGCCCAGCCAGTGCAGCGGGCCGGTCAGGATGAAGCGCAACATGGCTCCTTCTACCGCATCCCAGTGATCAAAACCGCCCAGGTAACTGCCGTCAGCGGCGGCGCGGATGTACCAGCTATCGTAGTCGCCGCCGGGGCGCTGGAAGTCCATTCGATTCGCCCGGATTTCCTCAACCACCCCATCGACGATCCACCAGGCGTCAGCGGGCAGAGCGGCCAGCACCTCGGCGATCACGGCGCGAGCCAGGCGGGGGTCGTTGCCGGCCGATTCCACAATCAGGCCGGGTGTATGGTTCAGGTCGTTGTAGTCCACCGTTTCCCGCCAGGCGGTGGCCAGCAGGCGCACCTGCTCGCTACGCGGCGCTTCCAGCCAGCGGCGAGCGTTGACGCTGATCGGCTTGAGCAGACCATCGCGCGGGCCGACCAGCCCCATCGCGCGGGCCAGCCCCAGCAGAAAATCCAGCCGACCGGCTTCCCGCTTGAGCAGGAACGTGTTGAGCGTGTCGATGTGCGCTTCCGGAAGGGCGCCATCCTCACGCGGGCTGACAGCGGCTACCTGCAGGTAAGCCAGCAGCGTGGCCAGATCATCGACCAGCGCCGTATCGGCGGGGATGATCTCCTCCGGCTGGCTGGCGGCAAGCGCGTCCTCTTCGTCCTCTTCAGCCGGCAATTCGTCTTCCGCGTCTTCCGTGCTGAGGTCAAAGCCGGTGCGGTGGGCGGGCAGGACCCGCGCCAGATCGGTCGGAATGTAGATCACAGCCTGCGGGCCAGCAGCAGCCTCCTCATAGCCGCGGGCGATCAACCCGCGGTAAAAGAGCGCCTCGGTGATGCTGGCCGGTTCCAGGTAGGGCTTCTCCCGTTCCAGCCGGCCCGGCCCCATCTCCCGAATCTCCCCATACAGGCGGAAGAACATGCGGGCCGGCATCGCGCCGCCCGCCCCCAGCAGGGCCTGCAACGCACCGCGTTGAGCGTCATCCAGCCGATCCCACGTCGTCGCTGCTGCCTCAGGGTTGAGCATCGTTTTCAGCAACAGCTTGAGGATATCGGTCACGCTACGTGTTTCCAGGTCGACATCCCAGCGGTCGGCGATCACCCCCAGCATGACCGGATCGTACGTCCGCAGAGTCTGTTCCAGGTTGAGCATGGTTTCTTCCCGCCTGTCTCGGCATCCTGCAGGACAGTATAATGTGCGCTTTCAGGGGCGGCAACCACTGGCATTTTCTGACCGATGCTGTTAGATTTAGGGAAGCCTAATTTTTATGTGCGGGCCGTTGCAGATGATTTGTTCACGGACTATGCAAGGAGAATCCAACGATGCTTGATGTGCTCTACGGCCTTCCGCCGACCATGCAGGCGCTGCTGGCAACGCTGTTCACCTGGGGGCTGACGGCCGCCGGGGCGGGGTTAGTGTTTTTTACCCAGGATTTCAACCGCAAGGTGCTGGCCTGGATGCTTGGTTTTGCGGCGGGGGTGATGGTGGCGGCCAGCTACTGGTCGCTGCTGGCCCCGGCCATTGAAATCTCCGAACAACTGGAAGGTGTGCCGGCCTGGCTCCCGGCAACGGTGGGCTTTCTGGGAGGCGCGGTCTTCCTGCGCGGTATTGACCTGGTGCTGCCGCACCTGCACCTGGGCTTGGGAATCGACAAAGCTGAAGGGATCAAGACAAACTGGCAGCGCTCGGTGCTGCTGGTATTGGCGATCACGCTTCACAACATCCCGGAAGGGCTGGCGATCGGCGTAGCCTTCGGCGCGGCGGCAGCCGGGCTGCCCTCCGCGACCCTGGCGGGCGCAGTAGCGCTGGCCATCGGTGTGGGGATCCAGAATTTCCCGGAAGGGGCGGCGGTATCGCTGCCGCTGCGCGGGGAGGGCATGAGCCGCCGGAGGAGCTTCTGGTACGGGCAGCTTTCTGCCGTTGTGGAGCCGCTGGCCGGCTTGCTGGGCGCGGCGGCGGTGCTGTTGATGCGCCCGCTGCTGCCGTACGCGCTGGCCTTCGCCGCGGGGGCGATGATCTTTGTTGTGGTCGAGGAAGTGATCCCGGAATCGCATTGCGCCGGGTACGGCGACATCGGCACGATGGGCACCATCCTGGGCTTCGTGGTGATGATGGTATTGGACGTGGCCCTGGGCTAAGGGGGACGGGGCGCTTTTTGTGCAGTGACATATCAGGGGCGCCGCATGCGGCGCCCCTGCAACATCCTCCCTTGTCCGTATGCCTGCCTAGAACCCCTGCAACTGGCTGAAGTCCGCGCGGCCCGCCGCCAGCCCGGCAATGGCCTGCAGCAACGCCAGGCGGTTCTGCCGCAGCGCCGGATCTTCATCCATGACCAGTACCTCAGTGAAGAAGCGGGTTACCGCCGGGATCATGGTCTCAAAAGCGGTCAGCATCGCGCCGACGTTGTCGCGCGGGCCAAGCAGCGCGGCGGCGGCTTCGTAAGCCTCAAAGAGCGCGATCTCGGCTTCCTCCCGTAGCAGGTCGGGGTTCAGACTGTAGCGCGGCTGGTCGCGGGTGATGCGCACGCAGCGGGCGAAGCTGTCCAGGATCGATGCCCAGTCGGAGCGGGCCGTCCACAGCGCCAGTTCGCCAACGCCCAGCGCAGCGCGGTAAGGGTTACGGCTTTGTTCAGCCAGCACGGCTTCGATCAGATGTGCGCCGCGCTCGTCACCCTGCAGGTAGACACGCAGCCGCCCGGCGATGAAGTCCAACACGGCGGCGATCGTCTCCTCATCCACGGGGATCGGCTGAGCAGCGGCGACCGGTCGTAGCGCGTCGGCCAGATCAAGGTCGATGCCGCGCTCGATCAGAATCTGGACAACACCCAGCGCCGCCCGGCGCAGGCCGTACGGATCGGCAGTGGCACGGGGAGCCAGCCCTGCCGCGAACAGCCCCGCCAGCGAATCCAGCCGATCCAGCAGGGCCAGGGCGATTCCCGCTGGAGTCTCCGGCAGACGGTCGCCCGCGCCGCGCGGCAGCCAGTGCTCAAAGATCGCCTCCGCCACCGGGCGCGGCTCGCCGCCGGCCAGGGCGTAGATGCGGCCCATGACGCCCTGCAGGGAGGTCATCTCCACGACCATCTGAGTCGCCAGGTCCGCCTTGGCCAGGGTCGCTGCGCGGGCGGCGATCTCGCGGTCTGCCGCGCTCAGACCCAGCAGATCGGCCATCACCGGGACCAGAGCGGCTACACGGTTGTTCTTCTCCAGCATGCTGCCCAGCTTCTCCTGGAAGGTCAGCGTGCCCAGGCGGGGCAGGTAATCGGCCAGCGGCCTGGCCGTATCTTTGGCGTAGAAATAAGCGGCGTCGGCGAAGCGGGCGCGCAAGACATGTTCATTGCCGTGGATGACCTTGTCCAGATGCTCGCGGTCACCATTGCGCACGGCGATGAAGTATGGCAGCAACTGGCCTGCCTCATCTTCCACGGCGAAGTAACGCTGGTGCTTGCGCATGACGGTAACCAGCACCTCGCGCGGGAGCCGGAGGTGCGCCGGGTCGAACGCGCCACGCAGTGCAGTCGGACGCTCCACCAGGTTGGCGATCTCGGCCAGCAGGTCGGCATCAGCGGGGATTCGCCCGCCGACTTCCGCCGCCAGGCGGCGAGCCTGCTCCATGATCAGCGTCTGCCGTTCAGCAGTATCGAGGATGATACCCTGGCTGGCCAGCGCCCTGAAGTACCCGGCGGCGTCACTGACGATCGCCTCCGGCGAGTCATAGGGACGCAGGCCGCGCGTCACGTTGCCGCTGGCCAGCCCGGCGTAGTTAAACGGAATCACCGTCCCCCCGAAGAGCGCCACCAGCCAGCGGATCGGGCGGCTGAAGCTGACGCCGCTGGCATTCCAGCGCATTGACTTGCCGAACTTGATCCCAGCGATGAAACCCGGCAGTGCCTCCGCCAGCACTTCGATAGCGTGGCGGCCCGGCTCCCGCACGCGGGCGACCACATACTCGCCGCCGTCGATGCTGGCCCGGCGCAGATCAGCCGGGTCAACGCCCTTGCTGCGGGCAAAACCGATGGCAGCTTTGGTGGGGTTGCCAGCAGCGTCGAAGGCGGCGCGGGCGGGCGGCCCCTTGACTTCCGCCTCCAGATCGGGCTGGCGCGGGGCCAGGCGGTGGGCGTAGACCACCAGGCGGCGCGGCGTGGCGTAGACCTTGAGCGTGTCGTGGCTCAGGCGCAGGGAGTCAAAGAGTGCCGGCGCGGCCTGTTCCAGCTGGGCCAGTACGTCGGCAACATCTCCGGCGGGCAGTTCCTCCACACCGATCTCCAGCAGGAAATCAGCGGCTTCCGCGGGCAATGACTCCGGCAGGGCGGCTGGCGCGGCCTGGGCTGGCCCCATCCAGCCATTGTTCAACAGGGGGTATTCCATCGCCTGGCGCTGCTCGGCAAAGGCCTGGGCCACCCTGCGGGTCATATTGCGCATGCGGTGGAAGAATTTGGCCCGTTCGGTCACGCCGATCGCACCGCGTGCGTCCAGTACGTTGAACAGGTGGGAGCACTTGAGCACGTAGTCATAGGCCGGGATGACCAGCCCGCGCTCCAGCGCCCGCGCACTCTCCCGCTCGTAGACGTCATAGGTCTGCTTGAGGCCTTCCACATCGGCGACCTCAAAATAGTAGGTGCAATGCTCGACTTCCTGGCGGCGGAAAATATCGCCATAGGAGAGCCTGATGCCCGGCAGCCACTCAATATCCCAGACCTGATCCTTGTCCTGCAGGGCCAGGGCGATGCGCTCCAGGCCATAGGTGATCTCCACCGAAACCGGCTCCAGGTTGATCCCGCCGGCCTGCTGGAAGTAAGTGAACTGGGTGATTTCCTGGCCGTCCAGCCAGACTTCCCAGCCCAGCCCCCAGGCGCCCAGCGCCGGGGATTCCCAGTTGTCTTCCACAAAGCGGATGTCGTGCTCGCGGGGGTTGATGCCCAGCGCGGCCAGCGATTGCAGGTACAGCTCCTGGGGGTTGCCGGGATCGGGCTTGAGGATCACCTGATACTGGTAGAAGTACTGCATCCGGTTGGGGTTCTCGGCGTAGCGGCCGTCATCCGGGCGGACGGACGGCTCCACATAGGCCACATTCCACGGCTCCGGGCCGAGCACGCGCAGCAGTGTGGCCGGGTTGCCGGTGCCCGCGCCAAGCTGGATGTTGTACGGTTGCCACAGCACACAGCCCTGGTCAGCCCAGAACCGGTGAAGCTTCATGATGACATCTTGAAAGGAGAGCGACGCCATGTCGGTAACCTCGATCTACGGGATCACAGGGCGGCCTGAGCCGGGAGGGGAGCCGCGCGGGGGAATTATAGCACAGGCAGAGCGACTGGCGTACGGCCTTGAACACGGCGCGGGCAAAGTCCGCCAGCGATTCCGCCGGCGGCGCGGCAAGCGCCAGAAGAGGCCGAGTAACCGGGTGATCAGGAGGCCGGCGGGAATGGCGCCGGGCAAAAATATCGCCGCGCGTCCGGTTGGCGCGCGGCGGCTCGATTTTGATGTTCTTGCCCGCGCTCAGGCCGGGCACTGGTGGGAACTAGCCCTGCTGCTCAGGCGGTGTCTGACCGGGCTGGACGTGCTTGTGGCTGACGCCGAACATGCGGCGGTGAGCGACCAGATCGCCCCGGATCAGGTTGCGGCAGTAAGCGCGCTGAGCGCGTAACCAGTAGCGCCGGGGAGAGCCAAGGAGGCGCTGGTTCTGCCGCCAGAACTGAGGCCGACGGCGCTGCAGCAGATCACGGACGGTCGTCGAAATGCTGTACGGGCGGGCAGCAGAGGCATGGACATGTTTGCCCTTCTCAGACATGACTTAACCCTCCTTAAGATGTTTCCCGGTTCCGGGTTTGAACAGGCTCCGGGGAAAAGCGGGGCAGCCCGGCCACATCCCCTCCTCTTCTATCCGCCATTGGCCGGAACAACCCCTGTAGCCGGGGCCGGTTCGCCACCCTGGGGCGCAGGGATTGCGCTTTCCTGATCTCAGTATCGGACGATTCGGGAGAGGATTCAAGACGGTGCGGCTAACGATTGCCCTACGCTTGCCGCGCGTTAGCGGTGTTGTCTGTTACCCTGGCGGGCAGCCCGGCCTTATTGCAGGTCGATGACGCCGCCGATGTTCAGGTTGAGCGTGATCTGCCGGTCGTAATCGTCAAACCGGCGGGAAAGGTAAGCGCCGCTGCTGGGGTCAAACAGGTACTCGCCTTCGGCGAAGCGCGGCGTTTTGCCATTGGCCATCACCGCCAGGCCGATGTCATCCGGCACGAACACGCTGGCGTCGCCACGGGCCAGGTACACCTCGCCCGGTCGTTCAAAGCTACCCCTGGGCAGGCTGAGCAGCAGGTCGCCTTCCTGCATGATCACATCCAGCCGCGCCACCTGCAGGCCGAGCAGGTTCAGGCTGACCGTGCCGCTGCCGTTGGTGAAGTCCAGGGCGATCGGTACGCCGAGCGGTAGTTCGATCCGCAGCCGTCCACGCCCGATGGTCTCCAGGGCAGGGATAGCGCTGGGACGTGTTTCCGCCAGGCTGAAGGTGGCAACGCCCTCGGAATCGGTCGTGAAGTCAGTGGTGATCACGCTCTCCGCACTACCGATGAACTCGGCGGTGATCAGCGTCTGGTCATCAGGCACACGGGGAGAGATTTCAACAGTGGTATCCAGGCTGCGCACAACCACCCGCAGCAAGCTGACCGGCGCTTCCAGCGGCTGGCTGACCCGGACGACGTTATCGGTGCGTTCGGTGGCGGCACGGGTGGAATAGGCAACCACCACCGTCACCCCCAGCACAATCGCGCTGACCATCACGGCGATCAGCGGGGCGAAGCGCCCCAGCGGCCCGGCTTGCCCCAGCAGCAGCGTCAGGCCGACAATCACCATCACGATCGGCCAGGCCCGGTTGATCAGATCGGCCACCGTCGGCGGAAAGACGGCCAGCGCCTGGGCCAGGGCAACCGCGCCCAGCGCGATCACCAGCAGCGGCCAGAAGAAGCGCCTGTTGCGGGCTGTCGTTTTCTGCACGTCTCGCTCACTCCCGTATGCAGCGGCCTAGGATCGCCACTCGCGCCAGAGCAGGGTCAACCCCACCACCACAATCACACCCGGCCAGAACAGATCGGCGCCCTGCGGACTGGTGAGCAGGCCCAGGCCGCGCGCCAGCGCCACCGCGCCGCCCAGGGCGATCAACAGGCCGACCAGTAGCAGCCGCCCCAGGTCACGGCCCGGAACTGGCTCGCCGGGTGTCAGGTCGGCTGGCAAAGTCCACCACAGGATCAGATAGAGCAGGGCGGCCACGCCGCCGGTTAGCACGGTCAGGATCACGGTCAGGGCGCGCGCCCACCAGGGATTGATGCCCAGGTACGCGCTCAGCCCACCGCACACCCCGCCCAGAACCCGATCGACCAGGCTGCGGGCAACCCGTGTTTGCCGTTCCATCCCGGAATTTGCGCTCATGTTCATCGCCTGCCCTGGCGACCAATAGTCGCCGACTGCAACCGCCGTCATCCAAGGATACCCCAGCCACCGCACAGTGCAACTCGCCATGGCAGGCGGCGTGCCTGCACAGGATGCAAAGGCTAGATTGCCAGATTGGGAGGCTTAAGGCTCTTGTCGCGCCCGTTGCCTCAACGCTTCCGCGCCAGGAAGATCAACTCGCCGGGATACTTGGAGCCATATGGGCTGCGGTCGTAATCCGCGTAGACGGCCTCCACGGCGAAACCGGCCCGCACCAACAGGTGTTCCGCCTCGTAGCGGAACAGGTAGCGCATGGGGAAGTGATCCAGGTGGCGCTCAGTATGGCCATCCGGGTAGGTGACATCGTAGATCATCTCGACATCCTGCACCTGGCGCAGGAGATCGCGGGAGAGAATACGCGCCCGGCGGACAACGCGGCGGCCATCTGGCATGGTAAAAGCCGGCTCTTCGCCAAATTCGCCCAGCCGGTTTTCATCGACCAGGTAAGCCAGCGAGGGATTGAACAGATCCAGCACCAGTTGTCCGCCATCGACCAGGTGGCGGCGCATACAGGCCAGGCTGACCAGCTGATCTTCGACGGTGATCATGTGCTGGAAGGAACGAAAAGGCGTGGTGATCAGGCTGAACTGCTGGCCCAGGTCAAAGTCGCGCATGTCATACTGCACCAGCGTGACCCGCGCCTGCACGTCAGCGGCTTCGTTGGCCAGGCGGGTACGGCAGACATCCAGCATAGGCCGGGAGACATCCAGGCCGGTGATGGTCACGCCGGCGCGGGCGGTCGGGATCAGCACGCGCCCCGTCCCGCAACCGACTTCCAGTACCAGGCCATGCGTCTGCTGGGCCAGCTCCACAAAGAAGCTCACATCGGCGCGGGTGCGGTAGGGCACGACATAGTCGTAGAGTTCGGCGATATAAGGGCTGGTCTGGTACTTCTCAGTTCCCGGCATGACAGGCATCCTTATCTCTGTGCACGTTCCGCTGACCTGGATATAACGATAACCCGCTGCCTGCTGGCGTGCAATCAGCCCGCGTGCAGGCGAAGCCCTGCCAGCGACCCCGACCGTGCCCGACGTGGGCCGGCTCACAGGAACAGCAGGGCCGTCCCCGCAAAGGCCACCACTGTCCCCAGGATGGCCCGCCCGGTGATCCGGTCGCCGAAGAGGGCGCGGCTGATCGGGATCAGCAGCACCGGGGCCAGGCTCATCAGCGTGGAAGCGATGCCCATTGGGGCGTGCTGGACTGCCAGCAGCGATAGCCACACCCCGATAAACGGCCCAAAGACGGCGCCCCCGATGACGAACTTGAGTGCGTCTGGCCGCGCCTGCCATGCCTGGAGGCTGGCGCGCACCTGCCCGCGCGCCGCCGCCAGCAGCCACATCACCAGTGCGGCGGTGATCAGGCGGATCAGGTTGCCGGAGAGCGCCGGGAAGTCCCCCACCAGCCCCATCCGCGAGGCGTACAGGCCCAGCGCCTGGCCCAGTGCGCCGCCCAGCCCATACAGCACGCCCACGGTGTACTGGCGCGGCGACTCCACCGCCAGCGCCCGCGAGTCGCCGTTCTGCCGGTCGGCGACGACCAGCATCACCCCGCCGAGCGTCAGGGCAATGCCCAGCAGTTCCAGGGCCGTCAGCCTCTCGCCCAGCAGAACCCAGGCCAGCAGGGTGGAAAACACCGGCGAGAGGGCCATCAGCAGCATCGACAGGCGCGGGCCGATCAGCACGAGCGCCTGAAAGAGAAAGGTATCCCCCAGCACGAAACCGATCAGGCCGGAAAGCGCCAGCCAGCCCCAGCGGAATGGCTCTGCGTCCAGCGGCAGGAAGCTACCCAGAGTCAGGCGGTGGGTGATGGCCACCAGCAGGATCGCCAGCAACAGGCGGGTGCGGTTGACCACCGGCGATCCTACCCGCCGACCCGCCAGCGTGAACAGAACAGAGGTAAAGCTCCAGGCAACAGATGTGCCCAACGCGGCCAGATGGCCCAGGTATGCAACGATCACGGGTAGATGCTCTTTTGGGGGCAGGTGCGGATCAGCAGAACGGCGGCAAGTGTACCGCAGACGGCGGCAAAGAAAAGAGGCAGGATGGCCGGGGCGCTGCGCCCCCAGCATCGCTACGCCCGCAGCATCGCTGCGGCCGCAGGCCAGGGGAACGCCGCCCCACGGTCAGGCGGGCGGGCCGCCACGGCGGAACCATAACCTACCAGTACACCGCCAGCCGTGTCAGCCCGCCCACCACGACGGGGGCCGTGCCAGCGAGGTCACCAGGACTCATCCGCGGCGCGGTAAAACAGGGGCGCGCGCTCCGGCGCGATGGGGAAGCGGCGGCCCACACCGAGGGCCAGGCTTGCCTCCGCTGCCGGCGGCGCAGGCGGCGTTGATTCTGTCGCTGGCGCCCGCCCGGCGGGGAGGATCAGCCGCCCCAGCCAGCGCCACGCGGTTGCCAGCCAGTGGGGTTGGGAGAGGTCAATGGCGGTCATCCGTGCTGCTCCTTGTGGGCCATCCGCGAACGTATGTTCTGATATCAGAATAGCACGAATGTTCTGTTTTGTCCAGCAGCAAAACCTTAAAATTGCCCTGTCTGTGCCCTAGCGCTGCCCCTCAAAGATGCGGCTCAGGCCAGTCAGCCCGGCGTATTCGTAGGCCAGCTGGATGGCCGCGGCAATGCCCCGGTGGAACATGTGCAGGGGAATATATTCGTTGGGGCCGTGCGCCCCGCCGCCTTTAAAGCCGAAAGGCATCAGCAGCAGTGGCGCGCTGAGATGCTGACGGAAGGCGGTGGCGATCGGCACGCTGCCCCCTTCCCGATTGAAAATTGGGGTTACACCCCAGGCGTACTCATACGCCTGGATAGCGGCACGCATGGCCTGGGTATCCCGCGGGAGCACGATGCCCGGCGCCCCGGCACCCACCAGGCGCAGGCTGGCCTGTACCGTGGGCGGGGTGATGGCGGCAATGTAGTCGCGCACCAGGGCATAGATGCGGGCCGGGTCCTGGTTGGGCACCAGGCGGCAGCTCAGCTTGGCCGAGGCGCGGGCCGGGATGATGGTCTTAAATCCATCGCCGGTGAAGCCGCCACTGATGCCGTTGAATTCCAGGGTGGGCCGCGTCCCGATCCGTTCATGCAAGGGGTATTCCGGTTCGCCCCAGGGCTGTGGCGCGCCGGCCACTGCCGCCCATTCCGCCGCGATCCAGTCCGCGCCGCGGGCCAGCAGGGCGCGCTCCTCATCGTCCAGGGGCCGGACATCGTCGTAAAAACCGGGGACGGTCACCCGCCCATCGGCGTCGTGCAGCGCGGCCAGAATCTCCGCCAGCGCCTGGATCGGGTTATGGACGGTGCCGCCATAGTGGCCGCTATGCACATCGCGGCGCGGGCCGCTGACAGTCAGTTCCATCTCCACGATCCCGCGCAGGCCATAGTTCAGCACCGGCTGCTGCTCATCCGGGAAGGAACCATCGGAAATGATGACTACGTCGGCGTGCAGCCGGTCAGGGTGGGTGGCCACAAAGCCGGTGATGTGGCCGGAGTCGGATTCTTCCTCGCCCTCAAAGAGCAGCTTGAAGTTGACCGGGCATGGCGCATCCGCTGCCAGCAGGGATTCAACAGCTTTCAGCCAGGCCACCACGTGGCATTTGCTGTCCAGCGCGCCGCGTGCGTACAGCCGCCCCTCGCGTTCTACCGGGGAAAACGGGTCAGTTTCCCAGCCGTCTTCCAGGGCGGCGGGTTGCACATCGAAGTGGCAATAAACGAGCAGGGTGGGCGCCTTTGGCCCGGCCCCCGACCATTCGCCGTAAACCAGCGGCAGGCTGCCCTCCTGGCGCAGAATACGGGCCGTCTGCAGACCGCTGGCCTTCATCGCAGCGGCGATCCACTCGGCGGCGTGTTCCACGTCTACAGCGTGTTCCCTGAGCGTGCTGATGCTGGGGATGCGCAGCAGGTCGACCAGTTCGGCCTCAAAGCGGGGCGCGTTGGCGCGGGCGTATTCATGAGCAGTGGGCATCTGATCCTCCTTGCACGGGCGTATGTGGCGGCGCAGCGGGTCAGACCCCGCGCGGGTCGGCCTCAGCGCGGCGCTTGATTCCCAGCAACATCTTGCGCTCCATCACAAAATTGAGCGGTTCCACGATCCGCCAGAGCAGGGCCAGCTTGCGGCCGTAATCCAGGCGCTGGCGGACGATCAGGCGGGTTGTGCCGTCCGGCTGCTCGACCAGATGAAACAGCCAGGAGGCTATCGAGTCGCTCTCCGAGCGCGGGGCGGGGTAATCCGGAGCCTGCTCGGTTTTGGGGTCGGCGCCCAGCATCAGCAGCGTATGCGGCGGATCGGCGCGCACCACCCGCTGGCAGGGGTAGCCTTTCGGCCCCAGGCGGATCACATCGCCGGGCCTGATCTCTTGATGCTCAGGCAGGAGGCGATCCGCGCTGTGAATATTACAGCCAGCCAGGTTTTCCAGCCCGTCGTAGCTGTAGAAGCCGCCGCGCCCCTGGCCGATCTGAGCCAGCCAGGGCCAGATGGCCGCCGCCGGGGCGCGGATGGTGATCGCCCGCGTGTAACCCAGCTTCGGCGCGGCAACCAGATCGTCGCCCGGCAGGGCGCGGGCGATCTCCTCGCCGGTGGCTCCCCAGCGGTTATAGCTGCCGCGCAGCAGCGGCGAAAGAATCAGCGTGACTCCAACGCGCAGCGCCCCTTCGATATTTTCTAGCAGGCTCATCGTTTTCCCCCGTTCCAGATCAGGTCGCACCGGGCTGGCGCGGCCCATTACCCTGTATAACCCCTGGCCAGAGTGCACGGCGGCACTCCGCAAATCGGCGCATGAATGACAATGCGTTGATCCGCACTCGATCTCTCAGAGCCGTGTGCCGTTTCTCAACTGCCATCCCCCCCGAAGAACGCGACCAGAATCGGGTTGACGATCTCCGGGCGCTCGTAGTGCGGGATGTGCCCGGCTTCGTCGATGGGATGGAATTCGGCCTGCGGGATGGCTGCCAGTACCTGTTGGCTGGCGGGGAAGGGCACGGTGATATCCTGGCGGCCCCAGATCAGCAGCACCCGGCGGCCCTGCTGGCCCACGCGGGCGTAGGCATCCGCCAGGCCGGCGAGCTTCATGTGGCGCATGGTGGAGAGGATGGCCCGTTTGAAGCCCTTATAGGGCAGCTGCGCCCGGTATTTTTCCGTGTACTCTGGATAACGCTCTGGCCGGTAAAAGTCGCGCGGCAGCCCGCCGACGATCAACCAGTTCCCGGCCAGGCTCATCAACACTTCGCCCAGCACCGGCACAAAGAGCGCCAGCGCCCGCAGCGTCACGCTTGTGGAAAAGCCCGCTGGACCCTCCAGCCCCAGCCGCCGGACGCGCTCCGGGTGGCGATCGGTGAAGTTGACGGCGATCGCCCCGCCCATCGACAACCCCAGCAGGTCAACTGGCGCGCTCAACCCCAGCGCGTCAAGCAGATGGAGGAGCTGGCGGTCGAACAGCTCAGCATCGTAGCTCACGGGCGGGCGATCGGAAAAGCCGCGCCCCAACAGGTCATAACGCAGGACGCGCAGGCCGGCGGCTGTCAGCGCGGGGACGGTCGGGTCCCAGAGGAACATGGGCGTGGAAAAGCCGTGAATGAGCACGACTACCTGGCCATCTTCCGGGCCGGTCAGTTCGTAGTGCGTCACGCCATCCGGCAGGGTCACAAACTGGCCCGGCAGGGCGGTGCGGGTCTGTGGATTCAGTTCCAGCGGTTCCCGGAAGAAATCGATCATGGGGGTAGCCTCCTGGGAATTATAAATTCGCTCTAAAATTATAGCGCCGGAACCGCGATTCGCTGGCGCAGGGAGGCCAAATACGACTATAGTGAAAGTAACTGATGCCGGGCGCCGACAAAATGAAGGACATGCCTGGCCCCCAACCCCGTAAACTGGAACCGAAGGGAGATTACAGGAGCCATGTTGATCCGCAGAAAGACCATCCTCATGCTGGCGGCGCTGGCCGTGGTACTGGTGGGCGCTTCGTTGTTCAGCGACGGGCGGGTGGCCGTTGGCCAGGGACCCGATGGCCGGCTGAACTGCGACGAAGCCGCGCCGGTTGTCCTGTATTGCGGCGAGACCGGGATTGACATTTACGGCGTCGGCCCCGGTGGCGTCGATCTGGTACTGACTGTCCCCTACGATAACCTGGACATCAGCCGCCCGCAGACCTATACCAAAGTCGGCGGCACGCTGGACGGTCGTATTGGTGTTTACATCCTCAACACCTGGCAGATCCAGGTCAACGTGATTAACGGAAACGAGCTGTGGACGGCTCGCTGGTGGGATTGCCCGCGTGACAGCGCCGAGGTGGAGGTCTTCTCCCTGCTGACGGGCGAGCGGTTGAGCCGGGAGAAGGACACCTGCGGCGTGCCGGAGCCGGAGGAAACGGAACCTCTATGTGAGTACATCAACCCCTACAATGAGCAGCGGGGCACCACCTACTGCGACCTGCTGTGCGAATGGGAGGGTGGTCTGTGGTGGTGCGATGACATCTGCGATGGTGTGCCCTGCGGGCTGCTCGATTAGCTGCCCTGCGCCGACAATAGGATGCTGCTGGCCGTCCGATGAAGGACGGCTTTTTTTGCTGGCCGGGCGCCAGCCAGGGCTGTCAGCGTCTCATCTGCTGGAAGTAGGGATGATGTCCTGGCCGCCCTGGCTGTCAAACCAAAAGATGATGTTACCAAAGGGGGGTGGTTCGTTTATTTGATAATATTACCGGGTTGTTCCCTTCTTTCAGGTGTACGACTAGGTTTCCTCTCCGAACAGATCGGATAGATAATAGCAGCGGCAAAAAGGAGAGAGGCACATAGCTGCCGAAGCGCAAGTAACACGCCGACGGTTGAGCGTACTGGAGCTGGTCCAGGCGCCGGGCGATGGGAGTGAAGCGTGCCGTCAGCGCGGGATGTCGCGGACGCAGTTCTATGAGTGCAAACGCCCCATCGAGACCGTCAATGCCTGCCTGGCAACTGTTTGCCAAGAAGCCCGGTAGTACACAGAACCAAGCAATAGATCATCAAGGACGCCATATACCGTTACAATATAGGTGTTGTTCATGCCGCCTCCTCCGAAGGTCGTTTGGCGGGGTTCATTTCAGGGAGTGCAGTATGAACACCTTTAACTAACAAGGTGTGCTCTTCAAACAACAACCATGCTCAAATATATTACCCTCCGGTTAGTCATGATCCCATTCCTTCTCGTTGGCGTCGCCACGGTGGTGTTCATCCTGTTCCAGTTCACGCCGGGCGACCCCATTTCCGCGCGTTTTGGCCTGCGTATCAGCGATTTCAGCCCGGCGCAACTCGAACGTATGCGCGAGGACCTGGGCTTGAATGACCCCATACCCGTCCAGTACTTCCGCTACATTGGCAATCTCATGCGGGGCGACCTGGGCATTTCTATCACGTCCCGTCGCCCGGTGCTTGAGGAAATCCTGTCCCGCATGCCAGCCACCCTGGAACTGGCGCTGACTTCGATCCTGCTGGTGACCTTATTGTCTGTTCCCCTGGGGTTCATGGCGGCCACCTGGCGTGGCTCCATCTTGGATAACGCCACGACGAGTCTCGCCCTGGTGGGCTTCTCCATGCCAAGCTTCTGGCTGGGGATCATGTTCATTCTGTTGTTCTCTATCCAGTTCAATGTGCTGCCCACCTCTGGCCGGGGAGAAGGGATCATCCTTAACCGTCTGAATCACCTGGTCCTGCCAACGCTAACCCTTTCACTGGGGCTGATCGGCTACAATGCCCGTATTGTGCGCTCTGCGGTGCTGGAAGTGCAGAACATGGACTATGTGATGACGGCGCGTAGCAAGGGGCTTAAAGAGCGCCAGGTGCTGTTCCGTCATATCTTGCCCAATGTGTTGATCCCTATTGTGACTGTGCTTGGCCTGCAGTTTGCCGGCCTTCTGGGTGGGGCGGTGATCATCGAGATGATCTTCGCCTGGCCGGGCATCGGACGCCTGGCCGTCAATGCTGTTTTCCGGCGGGACTACCCCATCATCCTGGGCACCACCATTTTCTTCTCGGCAATCTACATCGTCGTCAACCTGATCATAGACATCCTGTATTCGGTGATCGATCCACGCATCCGGCTGGAGTAAATTGACTGTGGCTATTGACAAACCTGCTCCTCTAGAGCGCAGCCAACCGCTGCAGTACTGGGTAGGTGAGCTGCGGGAGCCTTCACGGGGACTGTTTGCCTCCATTGTGTCCCAGCTTGCCCGCAACCCTCTCGCCCTGGTGGGCTTCGGGTTGCTGATCGTCATGGGGTTGGCGGCGCTTTTTGCACCGCAGATCAGCCCCTACGATCCGTATGAGGTTGACTTCTCAGCCTCTCTGCTACCGCCCAATACCAACGGCCATCTCCTGGGGACGGATGACCTAGGCCGGGACACGCTCTCGCGGTTGATTTACGGTGGGCGAATCTCGATGGTGGTGGGACTGATCGTTGTCGGCATTTCCGGCTCGATCGGCGTCACCCTGGGCGTACTGGCCGGCTACTTTGGCGGCGTGGTGGACATGGTGATCATGCGCCTGGTCGATCTGTTGTATGCCTTCCCCTTTATTATTCTGGCTATTGCCATTGTAGGCATCCTTGGCGCGAGCTTAATCAATGTCATGCTGGTGTTGGCTTCTATTGCCTGGATCGAATACGCCAGAGTGGTGCGCGGTCTGGTTCTGCAGCTCAAGCAACAGGAATATGTCACTGCCTGCCGTGCGCTGGGAGCAAGCAACCTGCACATCATCGTGCATCATATCGTGCCCAATTTCGTGAACATCGTGGTGGTACAGGCCACGTTTGGGGTAGCGGGCGCCATACTTTCCGCCGCAGCGTTGAGCTTCCTGGGGTTAGGGGCGCAACCGCCCACCCCTGAATGGGGGGCGATGCTTAGCGATGGAAAGCGGTTCATGCGCGATATGCCCATCCTCACCATCGCCCCTGGCGTTGCCATTATGCTGGTCGTCCTGTCGATCAACCTGATCGGTGACGCCCTTCGTGATGCCCTTGATCCGTACACCAGAACCAGGTAAAGGAGGTGTCAATGTGCTGATGCTCTGATCCGGCATCCATTTCCTGATCCGCTTTCGAAACAGGGAGACAAGAGCATGAAAAAAACCGCCTTGTTGTTGGTCATTGTGCTGCTGGTACCGATGGCGCTAAGTGTGTCCGCCCAAGAGCCAGTATCCGGCGGTACATTGCGCATTGCCGTGGGATCGATCACATCCCTAGACCCGGCCTTCATCCAGGATGACATGTCGTATTATGCAGCTTCGCAGGTGTATAACACACTGGTGCGCTTGGCGGCGGCTGAAGGGGGTGGGTTCGAGACGATCCCTGACCTGGCCGAATCCTGGGAGGTCTCCGAGGATGGCACGACGATCACTTTCCACCTGCGTCATGGGGTGATGTTCCACGATGGCAATGTCGTGTTCCCGGAGGGCCAGAGCCGGGAAGTGGTCGCTGATGATGTGGTGTACTCGATTGAGCGTTTCGTGAACACCGAGGGTACCGCCGTCCCCAGCGACTTCATCGCTGTGTATAAATCGGTGGAAGCTATCGACGATTACACTGTGCAACTGAATCTGAGCGCACCAGACGGGCTGCTCTTTGCCGGAGGGCGTGGCATTTCTTCAGCCGCAATCTACCCGCGTGAGGCGGTGGAACAGCTGGGTGCGGAGTTCTCCAATCACCCCATCGGTACTGGCCCCTTTGAATTTGTCGAGTTCGTACCCGATGATCGCGTGGTCCTGCGGCGTAACGAGGACTACTACATCACGCCCTACCTGGACGAGGTCATTTTCCAGATCATTCCAGATACTTCCGTGGAGGCGCTTGCCCTGGAAGCTGGCGAAGTGGACTTGATCCATACGGTGTCCGATCTGGATATCCCTCGTTTCCGCGATAATCCGGAGTTCACGCTCTACGATCAACAGATTTACTGGAGCGCCGCGTTTCTGGTTTTCGATCTGAACGTCGAACTGTTCCAGAATCAGGACCTGCGGAAGGCCATCGCCCTGGCGATTGATGGCAACAATATCATTCGTGCTGTGTACCCGCAGACAGCAGTTGATGGCTGCGGGATGGCGGGGCCGGGCTGGCCGGGCTACGACCCGGAACTGTGCAACAAGTATTTCTACTACGATCCGGAAGAGTCCAGAGCTATCCTGGAAGGGCTGGGATACACCGACAGCAATAACAACGGCATCTATGACAAGGATGGGGAAGACCTGATCATCCCGATCGAGGGGTGGAATCTGCCAGAGATGCCACGTGTGCTGGAGGCGGTGGTCTCCCAGTTGAATGCAGCCGGGATCGGCACTGACCTGGAGATCGTAGAATTCGGTACCTGGATTGACGACTACACCAGAGGGCCGATGAAGCTCATGGCCTCCAGCGGCTTTGGCGGCTACGGCGGCATGGTCAGCTACTGGGGTCCTGGCGGTTATGGTGAGGGCTTCGGCATTATCCTGGAAGATGCACAGGCCTTGCTGGCTGAAGCCGCCACCCTGGTGAACCCGGAAGATACCGACCCGCTGATCTACCAGGCGCAGCAGATCGTCTTCGGCGGCTATTATGCGATTCCGCTCGGCTTCCAGACAGGCTACGCAGCGTATAGCAGTCGGGTTCATGACTTCGGCGGCATGTACTGGTGGATGAACCTGGTCACTGACCGCAACAACACATGGGTTAGCGAATAACCCGCAGCATTCGCGTTGTGTGCCGCCCGGAAGCACGGGCGGCACACCGCTTTCTCCGTTAACCCCGCCGTAGAGCGCCCTGATGGAAGCCGGTTGTATCTTTCGCAAACCGGCTAGAGTCATAAGTAAGGGAAGCCCGTGACCGGTACGCATATCTCTGCCCTCTACATCTACCCGGTGAAGTCATGCGCCGGGATTCGCGTCGAATGCGTTGAACTGGATAGGCGCGGGCCAAAGTTCGATCGCCAGTGGATGGTGGTCGATCACACAAACAGGTTCGTGACGCAGCGGGAATATTCACAGCTTGCCCTGGTACAAACTGCCCTATCCGATGAAAGCCTGGTTCTCACCGCTCCTGGTTTGCCGCCGCTGTCGGTACCGCTGGCGGAACACGAGGGCAAGTTGAGCGAGGTGGTGGTCTGGCGGGATACCTGTCTGGCGATCGATGAAGGGGATACAGCAGGGGCCTGGTTCTCTGGCTTGCTCAAGACTCGCGTTCGTCTGGTGCGAATGCCAGACCATTTTGAACGGTTGACGAGCACCGAATATACCCCTGAACCCGGCACATTGAGCTTTGCGGATGGGTATCCATTGTTGTTCATCTCGGAAGCCAGCCTGGACGATCTGAACAGGCGGCTCCTGGCACGCGGCCAGGAGCCTGTATCCATAGATCGCTTCCGCCCCAACGTGGTCCTGGCCGGCTGCCTGCCCTACGCCGAAGATACGTGGCAGTACATTCACATTGCCGGCATTCGCTTTGACATTGTCAAGCCCTGTGCTCGTTGCGTCATCACCACCGTTGACCAGTCCTCCGGCACAATCCCGGTTGTAGGGGAGCCGCTGGCGACCCTGGCCACATACCGTAGAGGGAAAAACGGAGGGGCGATGTTCGGACAAAACGCTCTGCATCGCAGCTGTGGAATCCTTCGGGTGGGTGATGTGGTAGAAACGCCCGGCTAAATCCTTCCTCGCGAACACCAGGATATGCTGACATTCCGGAGGGGGGAAACCCTGTGCGACTAGGTTTCCTCTCCGAACAGATCGGATAGATAATAGCAGCGGCAAAAAGGAGAGAGGCGCATAACTGCCGAAGCGCAAGTAACACGCCGACGGTTGAGCGTGCTGGAGCTGGTCCAGGCGCCGGGCGATGGGAGTGAAGCGTGCCGTCAGCGCGGGATGTCGCGGACGCAGTTCTATGAGTGCAAACGCCCCATCGAGACCGTCAATGCCTACCTGGCAACTGTTCGCCAAGAAGCCCGGTAGTACAGGTATACTCTCCTTCGCCTTTGATTATCACTTTGTCCGCGAAGAAGATTTACTGTACGAATTACCACGCCGCCGGATTCCGCGGTAGACTCCCGCCAGCCCCCGGCGTGTTCCCACATGCGCACGGATTTCGCGGAGAGGAAGCAGTATGCCCAAACTGAATATCAGCCTGGCCCAGATGACCGTGGTCACCGGCAACGAACACCGCAATGTGGAGATGATGCGGGCAATGGTGGCGGAAGCGGCCCGGCGCGGTTCCCAGGTGGTGATTCTCCCGGAACTGTGGTCGTGCGGCTACCGTTATGACAACCTGAGCGCTTTTGCCGCCCCTACCAATGCCGGCGTTTTTAGCGAGATGGCGGCTGCGGCCCGCGCTAACAAGATTTGCGTGGTCGGATCGGCGCCTGAAAAGCGGGGAGCAGGCATCAACAACTCGGCGGCGTTCTTCGGCCCCGGTGGGCAGATTCTGGGGGTTTACCGTAAAATCCACCTTTTCGGGCCAATGGGGGAAGATCGCGCCTTTGCCGGCGGGCTGGCCCCCCTGAACCTGGACCTGCCCTGGGGCAAGACCGGGCTGGCCATCTGCTACGACCTGCGCTTCCCGGAGATGTTCCGGCGCTACGGGATCGAAGGCGCCCGGCTGGTGCTGCTGCCAGCGGCTTGGCCACAACAACGCCTCGATCACTGGGGAGCGCTGATCCGCGCCCGTGCTATTGAGAACCAGTACTTTGTCGCTGCCTGCAACAGTGTTGGCGAGGCCCAGACCGCCGAAGGCCCGACCCGTTTTGGCGGGCACTCGATGATCATCGACCCGTGGGGGGAAACGGTGCTCGAGGCTGGCGGGATGCCGGGCCTTTATACCGCCGAGATCGCCCTGGAACGGGTGGACGAGGTACGCGGGCGCATCCCGGTCTTTCAGGATCGGCGGCCAGAAACCTATGGGCTGGATGACATTGTCTCCCGGCTGGAGCTATGAGAACGGCCTCCCGCCCCGGCAAAAAACCCTGTGAAGAACCGCTTCACAGGGCTAGTGGGCAGCGGGCAGGGGCGGGTTATGTTGCGCCCAGCCCTGCTATAGCTGGAAGCTTTCGTTGAAGGGCACGATCTTGCGGTCGTAGTTGACCACGTACTCCTGCAGGCGTTCCTCCAGCCGGCGGAAGACATCGCTGGAAAGTGCTTTGCGGATGGTGGCCAGATCCTCAGCCACGAATTCAGACTGGCGCAGGGGGTAGTCGCCGTAGGCTGTGTGCCAGGCGCGGGCCAAGTACAGGCCTAGCTCCTGCAAACCCGGCACAAATTCGCCCAGCGCAAAGCGATAGTATTCCTCTTCCTGCTCAGGCATCACGTCGTACGTGAGCACCACGTTGTATCTGGGCCTGATGAACTGTCCCATCGTTGCTTCTCCTTCCCCCGGCTGATCTTCCAGTACATCCAACCTGACGCGACTTCACCATACCATCCGCCGGGCAACTGCCGCCGGTCAGGCCCAGATGCCGGGGATAGCCGTCCCGCATTCCGGGCACCGGCCGCCCGTGGCGGCCAACCGATTGGACAGCACGCGGAAGCCATAGCGGCGGATCAGCGGCGTGCTGCAGGTCGGACAGCGCGTATCCTCCCATTCGCCAACGACGCCGGGCAGGTTGCCGGCATACACATAGTGCAATCCTGCCTCCGTGCCGATCTCGGCGGCGCGCTGCAGCGTCTCGATGCTCGTGCGCGGGGGTTCGAGCATATGGTAGTCGGGATGAAAGGCGGTGACATGCCAGGGGATATCCGGCGAAACCCCGGCCAGGAAGCGGGCGGCATCCCACAGTTCCTCGGTGCTGTCATTGAAGCCGGGCACAATCAGGGTCACTACCTCCAGCCACAGCCCGCGCTGATGCACCGCCACGATGGTATCCAGCACGTGCTGCAGGACCGTGCCCAGTTGACGGTAGGGCTTATCCCGCATGGACTTGAGATCGATCTTGTAGGCGTCGAGGTGGGGAGCCAGGTAATCGAGCGCCTCTGGCGTGGCATTGCCGTTGGAGACATAGACGGTTTTCATCCCAGCAGCTCTGGCCAGCTTGAAGACGCTGACCGCCCATTCGGTCGTGATCAGCGGCTCATTGTAGGTGCTGGCGACCACCCTGGCCCGGCGCTCGCGGCCCAGGCGGATCAGCTCCTCGGCGGAGATGATCAGCGGCTCGCGCCCGGCCAGATCGTCCCGCCCGAACTGTGAGATGTCCCAGTTCTGGCAATAGGCGCAGTGCAGGTCGCAGCCGAGCATCCCGAAGCTCAGGGCGGTGCTGCCGGGCAGCACATGGTAAAACGGCTTCTTTTCCGTCGGGTCAACCTGCAACGCGCTGACATACCCATGTGGTACACGCAGCACCTGGCCGTCATGGTAGCGCACCTGGCAGATGCCGCGCCGTCCGGGTTTGAGCAGGCAGCGGTGTGCGCAGGCCGTGCAACGGAGCGTCTTTTCGCCTTCGTCCACCACCTCCACCAGTTCGGCGGGGATGGTCAATGTGTCCAGGTAATCCAGCAGGGTGGCCATGATGATCGCCTTCTACTCGATGTCCTGCAGACAGGCAGGAAGCCTGTTCTGACTCAAGCGTAGCAACAAGCGCAGGGCGCGTCAATCTACAGGGCGAAGCTGCGCCGCTTTGGCGCGCCCGCCAGCCGCGCAGGAAGCAGGGAATGGGCCGGCGGTCAGCGGCGTGCGAGGCGGGCCGGGAGTGCCGGCGATCCGCGCCCGGCCTTCCCCTTGACAGTGACTGCCGTTTGCTCCTACACTACAGGTAGTTCTGGGAGCGCTCCCAATCAGGTCGGGTAGCGCTGCCGCTTGTGCTATTGTCCCCGGGCGTCGCCTGGTATGGCGTATCCGGCGGGTCAGTCTGGGGCAGCAGTCGCGTTCCGCGGGTGGCAGGCAGAGGCCGACAGGATGAACCTGGAAGACATCGCCAGACGCGCCGGGGTATCCCGCTCGACCGTCTCGCGGGTGATCAACAACGAGCCATACGTTAGCGCCCGGACACGGGCTAAGGTCATGGCCGTGATCCAGGAAGTGGGTTACGCCCCAAACCCGGCCGCCCGTATGCTGGTCACGCGCCGTACCTATGTGATCGGTGTCGTCATTCCCCGCGAACTGATCACCGTTTTTGAGGACCCTTACTACTTCCCTACGCTGCTCCAGGGCATTACTGAGGCCGCGCAGGAACGCGATTACGCCACCCTGCTGTGGGTGGGCAGTTCCAGCGAGGACGAAGATCGCCTCTATGAGCGCGTGCTGCAGAACCGCCTGATGGACGGCCTGCTGATCGCTTCTGCCACCCGCCAGATGGGCATCACCCGCCGGCTGGTGGAGCACCACATCCCGTTCGTGATGGTCGAACGCCCGGCTGCCCTGGAAGATCAGATCAACTATGTCAGCATCGACAACATCGCCGCGGCGCAGGATGCCGTCAACCACCTGATCGACGTCGGGCGGCGGCGGATCGGGCATATCACCGGCTCGCTCAACAACTCCGATGGCCTGGAGCGGGTCGAGGGTTACCGGCTGGCCCTGCGGCGGGCGCGGTTGCCCTACGATCCCGATCTGGTGGTGGAAGGGCATTTCACCTCCCGCTCCGGCTACCTGGGGATGAAGGCGCTGCTCAAGCGGGGGGTGGACGCCGTTTTTGCCGCCAGCGATACCACGGCTTACGGCGCGCTGCAGGCCCTGCACGAGGCCGGGGTACGCGTGCCGGAGGATGTCGCGCTGGTCGGTTTTGATGACCTGCCCCGCGCCCTGGAAGCCAACCCGCCGCTGACCACGATCCGCCAGCCGATCCACCAGAAAGGCTACCAGGCCGCTCACCTGTTACTGGACCTGCTTGATGGAAAAGCCCGCGGGCCGCGCCACATTCTGCTACCCACTCAGCTGGTCATTCGCGCTTCCAGCGGGGCCAATACCTTCTAGGTGCCGGACGTGAGTGCGGAAAGGATGGCGGCGGATGCGATACGGCGCATTTGACGACGCCCGGCGCGAATACGTGATCACGCGCCCGGATACACCCCTGCCCTGGATCAACTACCTCGGCTGCCAGACCTATTTTGGTCTGATCAGCAATACCGCTGGCGGCTATTCCTTTTACCGCGACGCCCGTCTGCGCCGCCTGACCCGTTACCGTTACAACAACGTCCCCCTGGATTGTGGCGGGCGCTACATTTACCTGCGTGACGACGCCAGCGGCGTGTACTGGTCGCCCACCTGGCAGCCGGTACGCCGCCCGCTGGAAGCTTATACCTGCCGTCACGGGTTGGGCTATACCGTTATCGAATCCACCTTCGGCGGCATTGAAGCCGCCGTTCGCTACTTTGTCCCCCTGGGTGAGACGCTGGAGATCTGGCAACTCACGCTGACCAACCACCGCCAGACTGCTGCCGCGCTTTCGCTGTTCTCATTGGTGGAATTCGCCCTGTGGGACGCTCAGGATGACGCCACCAACTTCCAGCGCAACTTCAACACTGGCGAGGTTGAGGTCGAGGATGGCGTGATCTACCACAAAACCGAGTACCGCGAACGCCGCGATCACTTTGCCTACTTTGCCTGTTCGGAGCTGCTGGCCGGCTTTGACACGCAGCGGGAAGCCTTCTTCGGTCCGTACCGCGGCTTCGACGCGCCGCTGGCCGTGGAGCGCGGGGAAGCGGGGAATAGCATCGCCTACGGCTGGGCGCCCATTGGTTCCCACCATGTCCGGCTGACCCTGCAGCCGGGCGAAAGCAAGCAGATCACTTTCCTGCTGGGCTACCACGAGAATCCCCGCGACCGCAAGTTTGACCCGCCGGAGTCGTCAATCCTCAACAAGGCGACGGTCAGGCCCCTGATCGCCCGCTACCTGGCCCCGGCGGTCGTTGACGCCGCCTTTGACCGGCTGCGGGCTTACTGGGATGATCTGCTCGGCGCCCTGCAGGTTAGCACACCGGACACGCACACCAACCGCCTGGTCAACATCTGGAACGCTTACCAGTGCATGGTGACGTTCAACATGTCGCGTTCGGCTTCGTTTTACGAATCCGGCGTGGGGCGGGGGATGGGCTTCCGCGATTCCAGCCAGGATCTGTTGGGCTTTGTCCATATGGTTCCCGCCCGCGCCCGCGAGCGCATCCTGGACATCGCCGCCACACAGCTGCCGAACGGCGGCGCCTACCACCAGTACCAGCCCCTGACCAAGCGCGGCAATGACGCCATTGGCGCTAACTTTAATGACGATCCGCTCTGGCTGGTGCTGGCGACAGCGGCTTACCTCAAGGAAACCGGCGACTGGGGCATCCTGGATGAGATGGTGCCTTTCGACAACGATCCGGCGCTGGCCGCCCCGCTGTACGAGCATCTCCAGCGTAGCATGGCCTATACCCTGGAGCGGCTGGGACCGCACGGCCTGCCGCTGATTGGCCGCGCTGACTGGAACGACTGTCTGAACCTGAACACCTTCTCCGCCGAACCGGGCGAATCCTTCCAGACGACGACCAACATGGACGGCAAAACCGCCGAATCGGTCTTCATCGCCGGGCTATTCAACCTGGCGGCGGCGCAGCTGATCCCGCTGGCCGAACGGCGCGGGGATACCGCCTCTGCTGCCCGCTACCGCGAAGCCGCTGCCCGTATGGACGAAGCCGTCCGGGTGCATGGTTGGGACGGGGCGTGGTTCCGCCGCGCCTATGATCATTTCGGTCGGCCAGTCGGATCGCAGGCATGCGACGAAGGCAAGATCTACATCGAGCCGCAGGGGATGTGTGTGATGGGTGGCATGGGCCTGGACGATGGCCGCGCCTTCCAGGCGCTCGATTCCGTGCGGGAGTGGCTGGCGACGCCGCATGGCATCGTCCTGCTGCAGCCCGCCTATACCCGCTACTACCTCCACCTGGGCGAGATCAGTTCCTACCCACCCGGTTACAAGGAGAACGCGGGTATCTTCTGCCACAACAATCCCTGGATCATGATCGCGGAGGCGATGGTCGGGCGCGGCGACCGGGCCTTCGACTACTACGCCCGGATCAACCCCTCCGCACGGGAAGCGATCAGCGAGGTGCACCGCTGCGAGCCGTACGTCTACGCCCAGATGATCGCCGGGCGGGATGCACCCACGCACGGCGAGGCCAAGAACTCCTGGTTGACCGGCACCGCCGCCTGGAACTACGTGGCGATCACCCAGTGGATCCTGGGCATCCGGCCTGAGTATGACGGCCTGCGGATCGATCCGTGCATCCCCGCCGCCTGGGAGGGCTTCACCGCGACCCGCTGCTTCCGGGGCGCCACGTACCGGATCACCGTCCATAACCCTGACCAAGTCAGCAAAGGTGTGCGGCGTATGACCGTTGATGGCGTGCCTGTGCCGGGCAATATCGTCCCTGTGTTCGCTGACGGTGAGCATACGGTAGATGTGATGCTGGGTTGAGGCGGCTCCACTCAGGAGAGGAGTAGAAACGTCACGCCGGTCTGTTGCCGCCAGTCGGCCAGAATCTCGTCGATGATGCGGCTGGTGCGGGCGGCGCTCTCGCCGGTGCTGGGGCACGTCCCTTGCCCGTTGAGGGCGTCGACGATGGTCTGGATCAGCGGCTGCTGGATGTGCGGCGGGTTGGGGATCGGCAACGCGGTCGTGCCCTCCGGCGTGGTCAGCAACAGCGGGTCGTCGCGGAAGCAGGGGAAGGCCAGTCGACCCCGGCTGCCGATGATCAGGATTTCGTCCTGGCGGCGGTCGGCGGTGAAACACCACACCCCCGTACCCTGCACGCCGGAGTCATGCCGCCATGTCGCGGTGACGATGTCCTCGGCAGGGTATAGCCCGGCCTGGTTGGCGGCCAGCCCGCGCGCAGCCACGATCGGCCCCAGGGCGTAGTCCAGCCAGTCCAGCACGTGTGAGCCTAAATCGACGAACAGCCCGCCCCCGGCGACGTTCGGGAGGAAGCGCCAGGGCAGCCGGGCTTGGTCCAGGTCGGCGGGGGGTGGCTGGTGCATGGTCACATGGACAGCGCGCACCTCGCCCAGCGCTCCGGCGGCAATCAGCTCACGAGCTTTGGCGAAGCGCGGCAAAGCGCGGCGGTAGTAGGCCACAAAAAGCGGCACGCCAGCGTCCTGGCAGGCGCGGATCATCGCCTGGCATTCCTCATAGGTGCGGGCCATCGGCTTCTCCACGTAGACCGGCTTGCCCGCCGCAGCCACCTGCAGGGTGTAGGAGAGATGTGTGTCTGGCGGAGTCGCGATGTAAACCGCGTCCACTTCTGGATCGTGGATCAGGGCGTTGGCCTCGTCCGTCCAGCGCGGAACACCGTGCCGCCGGGCGTAGTCCTCCGCCAGGTGAGCGGTGCGGCGCATGACGGCAACCAGCGCCGAGTGGTCGGCCTTCTGCAGGGCAGGGCCGCTCTTGACCTCGCACACATTCCCGACGCCGATGATCCCCCAGCGGATGGTCTTCATGGCAGCGATCCTCCTGCGGTCAGCTCCTGCCGGGCAGGGTTGATTGTACATCAGCTCTGCCGTGGCCTCCGGGTTGACGCCCGTCCGCTAGTAGATCACCCGCGTAGCCTCTCCCAGCTCACCCGCGCCCGGCATACCCAGTCGCCAGTAGACCAGCGGGGAGACCGGGCGCAGCGTCCAGGTGACGGCGTGGTGTGCCCCTCCGCCGGAAAGCGTATGGCACTCTCCAACGATATGGTACAGGCCGTCGTGGCCGTTCCCCGGATCGGCCAGGCGGATGGCGTCGCCGATGGTCAGGCCCAGGATGGCGTCCAGCAGGGCAGCGTTAGTCTCCCCGTGCACCGTCACTGTCGCGACCAGACCACGCGGGGCGCTCCCTTCGTTGACCAGATGGCGGGCGAGGCTGGCCGCCGCGTCAGGCTGGCCGAGCAGCGGCAGGTCCAACCGCCGGACACGCCGCCCGTAGCGCAGGATGCTGGCCCCGTCCTCAGCAGCGGCGGTGATCCGGCCCCGGTCGCGGATGGCGATCCCGCGCAGGCGCGCCCCCGGCAGCACGTAAACCGCCGCTGGATGGCTGTTGTAAAAGGTCAGGCGGGCGCTACCTGCCCCGGCTTCCACCGCGACGGTCACGGCGGCGGTGCAATCCTGGCCGGAGCCGTCGCGCTGGTCGTTGGCGCTGTAATCCGTCCCCGCGACAGGCGCAAGCAGCGACAGCGCGCCGAGCGGTGCGCCGACCTCATCAGCGTAGCGGGCGCGGATCGTCCGCGCTTCGCCCGGCGGCAGCCGCAGCGGGGCGCACAGCGTCCACAGCGTCTCTGGGCTGCCGCCGACCTCGCGCGGGTGGCAGGTAACCTCCGCCCGGTTGATCATCCGCGCCCCGGCCACCGGCGACGTGAAAGCCGCCTCCCGCCTGCCAAGTGTCAGGACAGGCGTGACCGGCCCCACCAGGTGGTGGCGGTTCCAGAAGATCAGCCGCCCTTCGCGGCTGACGAAACACAGCCCGCGCTCCGCCTCGACCGCTGCCCGGATCACTTCCCAGGCGTTCAGGCCAGCGGCCCAGGAATCGCCTGTGTACGGGAAGATTGTGCGGCCTGGCTCCAGGTCAGCGCCGGTCGTCAGGTCGGGCAGGCGTGTATCGACGCCCAGCCGGGCCAGCCCCAGCCGCCAGTAGCCGAGCAAAGCCGGGGGATGGTCAACCTGTTCCAGTACAGCGGCAATCAGCCCGTCGGCGCTGCAATCGGTTGCCGGCGGGAGGAAGACCTCGGCGCGGTGCAGCAGATCCTCCACGCCAGAGCAGGCGATCGCGGTAGTGCGGTCACGTCCCGGTGCGATAGTCTCGATCCAACCGGTGAAGTGCGCCCGCGTCACGCCGCTTGCACTGCTGCTGATGACGACCTTCTTGCGCGGAACAAGCGCGCCATAGAGCGGTCCGGCGATGTTCTCCGGGCGGTAGCGCCCGCCCGGATCGCGCACCGTGATCGTCGCCCGCGAGGGCGCGGCCAGGCAGTCGTCCGGCGCATCGAGGCCCAGCGCCCATTCCGCACCGATCACGTCCCGGTCAAGCGTCTCGTCGGGCCGGTCAAAGTCACCGTCGTCGTCCCAGTCCACCTGGATGTGATAGAGCACGCTCATCATGCCTCCTGCTTCACCCATTCCCCATCGGCTAATGGAGAGAGGAAAGGGGCCGGGGGAAAAAGGGCTGAAGTCGCTCAGGCCACGCGGACGTAGCGCAGCGGCGCGGCCAGGCGGTGCAGATCGTCGGGCAGGTCAGGCGGGTAGAGCCAGTCCGCCCCGGCCCCGATAGCGGCGTCAGCCTGCTGGTAGAGCCAGGCCGCCCAGCGCAGACACAGCGCCGTCACGTCCTCCGGCGGCAGATAGATCGCCAGTGACGCGCCCGCGGCATGGCTGGCGGCGGTCGTGCCGCGCACGCCCCGGATGACGCTCAGCGTGTCCGTCGTTACGTCGACGGCGGTGACGTGCAGGTATTCGTCACCCAGGCGCAGGAGTTGCCCGGCCTGGAAGCGCGGCGATACGCCCGCCGCGTCGGCGCCATCCGCGTCGCCGACCGCGATCTGGCCTGTGTCTGCCTCTACCGCGGCGGCCAGGGCATCCCCGGAGCTGCGCCAGGCTTCTGACCAGGCGTCATGCGTTCCCCAGATGCCACGCACGGCGATGGCCGCCGCCGGGTTCTCCCCCGGCACAAACCACACCCCCGCCGCTGGCTGGAGCAGGATGGCGTGCCTGGGACCGTCGCCTTCCGGCAGGAGCAGGGCCGCTTCCGGCGGGATGGCCTGCCCGTCGCCGTTGGTGATTGCCAGCAACTCCAGCAGGTCAAGGTCCAGGCGCAGGCTGTACGGATCGTGAAAGGCGTAGCGCCGGGTCTGGACGACCGGGGCGAAGCGGCGGGCGGTGAAGCGATCGATCTGGGCGGTGGCCTGGCGCAGGGCGACGAGCAGCCGGGCATCCGTTTCGGCGTCCCCGGCGGGCAGGCCCAGCCGCGCCCGGAACTGGGTCAGGGTGGCGTAGGTGATCATGAGGTTCTCCTCCGGTCAGGATAGAGACAGGGGCAGCAGCAAGTGACAGGTAGCCGGGCGATCAGGAAAACGCGGCGAGCAACCAGCGGTGGTCAATCCGGCAGGAGCGCAGCAAACTGGCGCCCGCCGCGTTATGGTGGTTAAGCCGGACGCCTAAACCGTGATGTTGTAGAGCACGGCGGCGACGTCGTTATCCAGCCGGGCCAGCCCCAGCCGGACGGTGGCCGTCATCTGGTAGGCGTCATAGTACGGCAGGTAGTCCACCGAGGCGGCGATCCGGCGGCGGTAGCCCACGATCCAGCCGGGACGGTAGACGCACAGCGCCTGACCCTTGCTGTTGCCGGTCGTGTCCACCTTGCCGTCGGCCATGGTCAGCGGCATTTCCGCCGAGACCAGCACCGGAATCCCATCCACAAAGCCGATCTGGCCGGTCAGGGCGGTAGCTCCCGGCCCGGCCTTGTCCATCGTCAGGAACTCGCTCAGGCCCAGCAGTTTGGCGTATGTCCCACCGTCGACGATCCAGGCCAGGTGACGCGGATTGACGCTGTAGCGGTGGGCCATGCTGAAGCGTGCCTGGCGCAGCAGGGCCAGGGTAGGATCGCCCCCGGCGCTGATAGCGTTGGCCGTGGTCGTCACCAGCGGCAGCTTACGCAGGCCGTCAAAGGCCAGGTAGGTAGCTCCGGCGGGCGGCGCGGCGTTATCGCTGTTGATGTTGCCAGTGGCGGCGGTGGTCGTGTCGCCGTTGAGGATCACACTGTCGATAGCGGCGGCCAGGGCACGCATGGCCTGCTCGCGGTACATGCTCAGCACGGGCACCAGGCTATCCTCCGCCAGTTCCGCGCTGAAGCCGACGCGCAGGGCCAGCTTCTTCGCCGCCAGGGTGACCTTGGCGGAGCCGATCTTGCTATCCGGGATCGGGTTACCGCTGCCCAGCACCAGCTCGGCCTCGTCGGTCGTCTCCGGCACGTAGTAGACGGTCGGGTCTGCGCCTTCGATCGGCAGTTCGTAGGGGTTGGAGGGCATCTCCACCGCCCGCAGCAGGGGCAGGATCACGTTGTCCAGGCGAGCCTGCCGCCATAACTCGGCGCTCCACAGGTCGGGCACCCATTCGTCGCCGTAGCCGGACTGCGTGCTATAGCTCAGCTCGTCGGCTTTGATCGCGCTCAGCCCGGCCCGGCGTACCTTGTAGGCCAGAGCGTTGGCATAACGCTCGGAAACCCCGCGGAACCCTTTGACCGCCCGCAGCATGACGTAGCCGTGCGCCATGTCCAGCGCGCTCAGGCCATCGTAAGGGCTGCCGACCTCGATCGCAGCCAGGGCTTTGGCCGCCTCCACCGGATCGCCGGTCGGCAGGCGCTTGAGTGCGCGGCGCTCGGCGGGCGGATCGTCCTGAGCGGCCCGCTCGTTCAGAGCGGCCCGCTCATCAAGAGCGGCATTGACCGCCGCCAGAATATCCTCGTGAGTCTTCATCTCGCGGTTCACAGGAGGATGCTCCTTTCGAGTCAGGGTCAGGTCAGCACGGGGATCAGGGGACGCGCCGCCGGGCGTCAGCCGCTCCAGGCTGAGGCCCAGGGCCGCGTAGGCGTCCTTGATCGCCCGCACGGAGGTGCGGCGCGGCTCGGCGGGCGTCGGAGTCAGGCTGCCCTCGACGATGGGCCAGCGCAGGATACGCCCATCGGCAGCGACTTCGACCAGGTGGGGCAGGCTGCCGCTGCTCCAGGCCAGAATTCCGCGCGCAATCAGGGCGCGGAGGGCCTCGCCCAGCCCTTCCCGGCGCGGCGCAAGCTGCGCTTCTGCCCACAGCCCGGTTGTATCAGCGCGCAGGGTGTCGATGACCCCGACCAGCGCCGGCCCGACCGCGCCATCCAGCCCGTGCTGGTAGAGCACCGGGCGGCGCGGGTACCAGTCCAGCGCCAGGTCGGTCTCCGGCGTGAAGTATTCGCCGTGCAGGTCGGGATGGGCGGAGTCGCCCCAGACGATCAGGTAGCCGCCGATGCGATCCCCGTCGATCGCCTTGACGGCGGCGGTGCTGGCGGTGTGACTCATCAACGCGGCCCTCCTTGCGCTCCGGATCGGCTCCGTGTTGCTTTCAGGGTAGCACGTATGTTCTAAGGCGTGGGCGACGGAATTGGCCGGAGTGCGAACGGATGTGGCCGGGTTGTGAAAAAAGAGGTCGGGTAGGGGTGCGGCGCTGGCCCCCGCAACAAAGGGGGCCAGCCCCTGCAGGCTGGCCCCTGTGATTGGTCTCTTTGAGGCGTGTCGGAGCGGTTAACGGGTGAAGTTGAAGTTGGCCCTGTGCTCCGTGCCGTCATTCAGCCTGACGACAAGCTGCCGGCAGGTACCACCCCAGCTCCGTTCGGTCTTCCAGACGTAGATATACTGGTCAGCGAGTGGGTCATAGTTCAGGCTGCTACCACCAGCTGTCACTGTTTCTTCCACGAGGTCGACCTGCGCTGTCGAGTCACAAGGAACGGTTCCAGAAGCAGGAGACCTCGCCGCGAAGATGCTCATGCCCTGATACCCGCTAAGGCTGAATTTGATCGGGATAGCGCTGCCTGCCTTGACCCGATTCACGACCGGCAGGTTATCCACCGGGCGGAAGAAGCCGTTCCAGTCGTAGATCACGCGGTAGGTGACGCTGGCGCTGCCGGGGTTGCCTGCGTAATCCAGCGCCCCGCTGCAGGTCGCGGTGAACGTCCCCACACCACCGGGATAGCTGCTCTCCAGGCTTGCCGGAGTTGCTACACCGGACAGCGCATCATCAGTGCTGCAACCCGCCACCGGCACAGAGCCGAGGGTGTAGGTCGCGCCGTCAACAACACCGGTTACGCTGACCACAGGCGCGGTCTTGTCGATGTTGATGTCGGACACGGTCGCGGTGGCGCCGTTACCAGCCTTATCAGCCACTGTGCCTGATGCTCCGAGATTGCTCCCCTCGATCGCGCCAAGAGTGATATCAGCGGGGCAGGAAACAATGCCGGACAGGCTATCCTCACACGCGAAGTGGATGGTGACGTTCGTGTTATACCAGCCATTGCTGTTGGGTGCAGGATAGGAGGCGGTAATCGAGGGCGCGGTCTTGTCGATGTTGATGTCGGACACGGTCGCGGTGGCGCTGTTGCCAGCCTTGTCGGTCACGTTGCCGGTCACCGACTGGTTCTCGCCCTCGGTGCTCACTGTGGTCGGGTCGGAGCAGGAGGCCACACCCGACAGATTATCCCCACACGTGAACGATACGGTCACGTCCTCATTGTTCCACCCGTAGCTGTTCGCAGCAGGTGAACGTGACCCGGTAATGGTCGGCGCGGTCTTGTCGATGTTGATGTCGGACACGGTCGCGGTGGCGCTGTTACCTGCATTGTCAGTCGCGTTGCCGGTAACAAACTGCCCTGCACCTTCGCTGCTGAGTGTGGTGTCAGACGTGCAGGATGCAAGACCTGATGTTGCGTCGGTACACGTGAACGATACGGTCACGTCCTCATTATTCCACCCATAGCTGTTCGCAACAGGTGAACGTGACCCGGTAATAGTCGGTGGGGTCGCGTCACGTTTGATCGTCACCGACTGTGAGCTGGTGCCGCCGGCGCTGGTCGCGGTGCAGGTCAGGGTCGTGCCGGCTGTATCGGCGCTGATGGTTGTTGAGTCGCAGCCAGTAACGGTTACGGGGGAAATATCGGCATATGCCCAGCTGACCGCCACATCGCTCACGTACCAACCATTGTTGCCTGATGTGCCGCTGACTGTAGGTGTGATCACCGGCGCGGTCTTGTCGATGTTGATGCCGGACACGGTAGCCGAGGCGCTGTTACCTGCGTTATCAACTGCCGTGCCTGTTACAGACTGCCCTGCACCTTCAGCGCTCAGGGTCACGTTCGGGCCACAGGAGGCAACACCTGACATTTCATCCCCACACGTGAACGATACGGTCACGTCCGTGTTGTTCCAGCCACCAACAGGCGCAGGCGCTGCTGCCCCGCTAATGGTTGGTGGGGTCGCGTCACGTTTGATCGTCACCGACTGTGAGCTGGTGCCGCCGGCGCTGGTCGCGGTGCAGGTCAGGGTAACGCCGCTGGTATCGTAGTTGATGGTGGTTGTGCCGCAGCCGGAGGACGACGAGATCGCCGATTCAGAATCGGAGACAGTCCAGCTGACCGTCACATCGCTTTTATACCAGCCATTGTTGCCTGATGTGCCGCTGACGCTGGGCGTGATCACGGGCGGGGTGGTGTCGGGTGGTGGGAGGACGTGCAGGGTGAAGGTGGCGGGATTGGTGTTGTAGGTGCCAGGACCGCTGTCACTTACACTGACTGTGATCGAGTAGTCACCCACGGCACTTGCGGTAAAAACAACTGACTGCCAATTGCCACACGATGTAAACGTCAGGCTGCCCGGTGTGGCCGTGACCCCTGGCGGGATGTTGATGGTTACTGTGGCAGGGGAGGTATCTGCGGCATTGCAGCCCGCCTGCCCATCACCACTGTTAGCAGTGATTTTGTAGTTTACGCTCGTTGAGCTGCCAAGAGTAAATGTGTCGTTGCCGCCGGCAACCACATCGTTCTGAACATTGTCCGCCAGCACGACGGACGCGGTCAGCACCGCCACAATCGCCAGCGCCATCAACGGTAGCCAAAACCTGTTCAATCGCTGCCTTTGCGTCATGATAGTCCCTCCATATGAGCCATAAATAGACAATACATAATGCAGCAAAGATAAGTTACAACATGGCGGTCGTAAACCCGGTGTTGAAAAAACACCGCCGGGTCGCAAAACATGCGCCCGCAGTCACAAATCGACCGGGGCGCCGCCCTTGTAGGTAGAAATTGGTTTGAAGACCGTTGGAAACACGCCGGATGGGTCGGGCGCTCTAGGGGTAGAACGTGTACCCTTCGCCTGCTACAGCCACAATGTGGCGTGGTCGGGCGGGGTTCGGCTCGATCTTGCGGCGCAGGCGGTACACCACGTTCTTCACCAGCGTGCCATCCCCCACGCCCATGTAGCCCCATACCCGGTCGACAATCACGCTGGTCGGCAATACCTGCCCGGCGTGGGCCACCAGCAAATGCAACAGGCGTAGTTCCAGGTTGGTCAGCTTAACTGTCGCCCCGTTCTCCATCACGAGCTGGCGCTGGCGGGTATCCAGTCGCAGCGGACCGATCTGGAACGAATCGAGCGCCTCCGTCGGGACATGCCACGAATGTGCCGCCCAGACCCGGACTTTCGCCAGGAAGAGCCGGGGGTCGAGCGGCTTACCGACGCACTCACTGGCCCCGGCCTGGTAGGCTTCCAGGGCGTGCGCTTCGCTGTAGTCGCTCAGCAGCAGCAGAATGGGGACGGTCACGATAGCCCGGAGTGGGCGCACGATCTCGATCCCACCCCGGTATGGCCCGCACACATCCACGATGATCAACTCGCTGGCCTGGCCAGCCCACCAATTAACCGCTTCCTGCAGGGAATGGAGGAGCGTAACTTCGTAGTCCTTCGACTGGAGCAGATGCGTCCAGAGCTGCCCGCTTTCGGGTTCATCTGCGATAAAAAGGATGCGCACCTTCAGGACCTGGTTCATGGTGTGTTTGCTTTACCGCTGGTTAAGCCATACATAATTCGGTTCTCAGAAAACAGCATGGCTTCTGCTTTCATTATTACTGGCTAGGGTAGACTGTGCAATCTATTTTTGAGCGGAGGGGCTAAATTTTTCATAAAAAAGGGCCAGGAGTACAGAGCGGCGTAGGCCGTGGAGCCGGGGCGGCAGGCGAGGTACAATGGCCGGATAGATGCGCGGCAAACAGGCGATGAGGAACGCGGCAGCAGTGGAACGAATATTCACCGTAATCGCGGGGGTGCTGGGCGTCCTGGCGGTGGCGCTGGGAGCCTTCGGATCGCACGGGTTGGCGGCGCACTTCGCCGCCCGGCCTGACCTGCAGGGACCTTACGAGACGGCCAACCGCTACCACATGGCGCATGCCCTGGCGCTGCTGGCGGTGGCCTGGGCGGCTACCCGCTGGAGCAGCCCGCTACTGCCCTGGGCAGGCTGGCTGTTCGTGGCCGGGGTGATCCTCTTCTCCGGCAGCCTGTACGTCCTGAGCCTGACCGGGTTGCGCTGGCTGGGTGCGGTGGCGCCGCTGGGCGGGATGGCGTTCGTGGCTGGTTGGGCGCTGCTGGCGCTGGCCGCCTGGCGGGGCTAACCTTCACCGCTGTCTCATATCCTCGGTAAACTCTGCCTGTATAGTTAACCTATACAGTTAACCTTCCTGGCGAACATTGGTTTCGTGTGCAGACTGTAATCTGTTTGTTATAATACTAGAAAGGTATACAAATACACTGAATATGCCAAGCAAAATTCATAATACAGCGGCGATATCTCTTGGATTAGCTTATCGTGAGAAGCTAATCAGCCTATTAAAAGGCGATCTGAATTTTCATGATCAGCCTAGTAATTATGCGTCACACAACTTTCACGCTTTTCCTGCAAAGTTTCCTCCTCAGTTACCTCGGAAGTTTATTGAAGGACTTACAGAACCAGGCGACATTGTTCTTGATCCAATGATGGGATCAGGAACGACAGTGGTCGAGGCTTTACTGTCTGGACGCAAGCCGATTGGGTTTGATATTGATCCTTTGGCTGTTCGTCTTTCTAAAGTGAAAACGTCTAAAGTAGATATTGAACAGATCAAAGGTGCCGGTCAACGAATTATTCATCAAGCATCATTAGCTTTGAACAATCGGGAGATGCTTTTAGGTGAATTGGCTACACGGTTTGACAATAAAACAAGAGAATTTATTGACTACTGGTTTGCGCCCCCAACCCAACTTGAGCTTGTTGCTTTGGTAATTCAGATAGAGAAGTTAACTGATCTTGAACTTAGGAATTTCTTTTCAGTAATTCTTTCAAGCATTATCATTACAAAATCGGGTGGTGTATCTCTAGCTTTTGACCTGGCACATACACGTCCACATAGAGCAAAGGTAGTTTTGTCTCAGAGTGGAGAGATTATTCTGGGGGAAGATACCGCTCGCAGCGATTCGCGACGTGTGAGATTGCTAACCAAGACTTTGCATTCACCTATAGAGGAGTTTGAAAAGCGGTTACAGCGCAACCTGTCAGGTCTCATTCGATACACACCGGACATGATTTCTCCAAGGATACAATTCGCCGATGCACAGCAGTTACCGCTAGACAATGAGACGGTAGATTTGATTGTGACTTCACCCCCTTATATATCAAATGCGATCGACTATATGCGTGCGCATAAGTTCTCATTGGTATGGTTAGGCTACCCAATTCAAGAGCTTGGAAACAAGCGAAAAGCGTATATCGGCGGGGAAGCAGTTTCGGACACGACACTGCTTGACTTGCCTAGTGTTGTCCATCAGGTAGTGCACAGCGTCGGCCAACTTGACAGGAAAAAGGCGCAAGCTGTTCATCGCTACTATTCGGAAATGACTCTTGTACTGAAAGAGATGTACCGCGTTTTGCGCCCTGGCAAAGCGGCAATTGTAGTTGTAGGTACTTCTGTTATCAGGGAGATCGACACGCAAATTGACCTGTGTTTAGCAGAGATTGGTAAGCACATTGGATTTGAGATTCCTGCGATTGGCGTAAGGAATCTGGATCGCAATCGACGCATGTTACCAGCTGGCGCCACTATAGATGGTAACTCACAAATCGAACAGAGAATGCATGAGGAATTTATCATTGGCTTTTACAAACCAATATCAGGACAGGGCAACAATGACCATAAGTGATCTACGCCGAAAGTATCACCAGCGAATTAGCGATGAAATTATTCGAATAAGAATTAGTAAGACAGGGGAGAAATATCCTAATTTTGCTGATGTAAGCAATCCTAGAAGTATTAGCATATCATTTAGTATTATGAGACAATTGAGGTATACTACCAATGAAACAGAACTGTCTGAACAGAGCGCCGGAAGGCTTTTTGAGCAAGCAACGTGTGATTTCCTTGAGCAAGCCTTTCGAAGCCTTTCTCATCTACGACCAGGGCATTGGCTGTACAAAACCACGGATACGGACATCTCCACTTTTGAACAGTATGAACATCTTGCTAGCGTGGCAGCTATCCTGAAATCAAATAAGGATTTGGCCTCTGCTCTTGGAAGCGACTATGTTGTGAAACCAGACATTATTATTGCCAGATACTCAGTCTCAGATAAGGAGATTAATAGTAGGGAGGCACTTGTGGACGATACGGTAGGCATTGTAAGTTTCACACCTCTTCGAGAATGCAACCGTCAGCAACCTTCGCCCATCTTGCATGCCAGCATTTCGTGCAAATGGACTATACGCAGTGATAGATCACAGAATACACGCACAGAGGCTCTTAACTTAATTCGTAATCGTAAGGGCCATCTACCTCATGTTGTTGCGGTAACTGCTGAGCCACTTCCAACGCGAATTGCCACTCTCGCACTTGGGACAGGAGATTTGGATTGTGTCTATCATTTTGCACTTCCAGAACTAAGCCAAGCTGTAAAGGAAACCCATAACACTGAAGATCAATGGGATATGCTTTGTACTATGATTGAAGGAAGGCGCTTAAGAGATATTAGTGATCTACCGTTCGATCTAGCTGTCTAGTCACACCAATATTCGGGTGTAGTCCCGCCGCTTCTCTTCACGCCCTGGCGTGCGCCCGCGCCTGTTCCAGTGTCGACCCGGCCATCATCAGCCCCAGCGTCTCCACGTCGGCGTCCTCGCGGGCCAGCTCGCCCATGAACCGCCCCTCGTAGAGCACCACAATCCGGTCGGAGAGGGCCATGATCTCGTCCAGGTCTTCTGAGATCAGCAGGATGGCCACGCCGGCGCTGCGCTGCTCCATCAGCACCTGGCGGATGTACTCCGTGGCGCTGATGTCCACGCCGCGCGTCGGCTGGGAAGCGATCAGGACAACCGGCTGGCGGGAAAGCTCACGGGCCAGGATCAATTTCTGCACGTTGCCGCCGGAAAGGTTCTTGACCGGCGTTTCCGCCGAAGGTGTTTTGATATTGAAGCGGCTGATCAGCCCGCGCGTGTGCGCGGCGATCGCGCCGAAATCGAGGAAGATGCCGCGGGCGAACGGTTCGCTGGCGTGGGTCTGCAGGATCAGATTCTCCGCCACGGAAAAGACACCGATCGTGCCGTGGCGGTTGCGCTCCTCCGGGATGAAGGACAGCCCGGCAGCCAGCCGCTCGCTGACCGGGGCGTGGCTGATCTCCCGCCCGGCCAGGCGGATGGTTCCGCCGCTGACCGGCCGCAGCCCGGCGATCGACTCCGCCAGTTCGCGTTGCCCGTTGCCGGAAACACCGGCGATACCGACGATCTCCCCGGCGCGGACGTTCAGGGATACCCCCTGCAGGGCGGGCAGGCCCTGGTCGCTGAGCACGGTCAGGTTTTCCAGCGCCAGCCGCACCTCGCCCGGCTCAACCTGTGGCCGGTCGGGCTGGAGCTTGACGTCGCGCCCGACCATCATCCGCGCCAGGGTGCGCTGCTCGATCCCGTTGTTGGGCACGGTATCCACCACCCGCCCGTCGCGCATGACCGTGATCCGGTCGCACAGCGCCTGTACCTCGTACAGCTTGTGGGAGATGAAGATCAGGGCATGACCCTGGTCGCGCATCTGGCGCAGCGTGCCGAACAGCTCGTCGACCTCCTGCGGGGTCAGGACGGCGGTCGGCTCGTCGAGGATGATCAACGCCCCGCCGCGGTAGAGCGCCTTGATGATCTCCACCCGCTGCTGTTCCCCCACGGAAAGCTGCCAGATGTAAGCGTCCGGGTTAACCTTCAGCCCGTAGATTGCAGAAAGCTCCAGCAGGCGCTCCCGCACCTCAGCCAGGTTGAGCACCGTCCCCGCCGGCTGCATCCCCAGGGCCACGTTTTCGGCGACAGTCAGCGTCTGGACGAGCATGAAGTGCTGGTGGATCATGCCAATGCCCTGCGCCAGCGCATCCGATGGCGATTCCAGCCGCACAGGCCGGCCGTTGATCAGAATCTCGCCCTCGTCCGGGTGGTAAAGGCCGTAGAGGATTTTCATCAGGGTGCTCTTGCCCGCGCCGTTTTCGCCCAGCAGGGCGTGAATCTCGCCCGCTTTGACATCGAAGTTGACATGATCGTTAGCCAGGACGCCGGGGAAGCGTTTGACGATATTGCGCATCTCGGCGCTATCAATGCGGGTGTGGCCGGAGGGAAGGGTTACGCCTGAGGACATCGTCGGACCCCTTACGGCTGGTCGCCACAGGATGGTGGCGGGCGCTGAACGATCGGCTGGCCCCGGCGGAGCCTGCCGTGTACACATATATACCATCGGTGGGCGGGCGGCCACAAGCAAACCGCCGCCGGGAATTGGCGGCGGTTACAGAAGAATCGTAACGCAGGCTACATGATCAGGGCCGGAACAACGCTAGCGCTGACGAAGCGTGGTGCCGATGCGCGTCAGGGAAAGGACACGGCCATCCGGCAGGGTTAGCACAACTTCGGAAGCATAGTACGATCCGCGCTGGCCCGGTCGAGCGAAATCATTGGTCTCTTGCACCTGAACGGTATAGCCCTGCTCCGGGGCGGTAGCCCAGCCCAGGGCGCTCCGCACCCCGGGATCGGAAACCCACAGCGTGCCAAAACCCCGGATCGGCTGGAATAACCCTTGCGGCGGCGTCTCGCTATACACGACATCGCCGCCTGCCCAGCGATCCGGATCAATGCGGCCATTGCCGTTGGCGTCCAGCCACCAGATCCGCCCCTCAAACCAGACCATCAGGCCGCGCTCAAACGGCTGGTAAGCGGCCTGGGCAAGGCGGGCCGGGGCGTTGGGGCAGAAGGTTTGCCGTTCCCCCGCAGCAAACCAGGGGTAAGTGCAGAGGATCGTGACCGGGATGCCCTCCTGGCCGGTCCCGTCCTGCCCGAAGATCGTGAAACGGGCGGAAGTCACCTCTGTCGGGGCGCTGATCGTCAGCGAGCCGGAAAGCGGCAACAACGCGCCCGTCCCGCTCAGCGAGACGCGGCGGGCCGGCAGGGCCTCATGCCACATCCACAGGCTGACGCCGTTGACGCCGCTGACCTGCCAGGTGAGCGTCAGCGGCCCGCCCGCGGCCACCGTACGCGGCTGCACATCAAAGGCGTGGATCACCAGGCCGCCCGGCGCTTCGCCCACCGGGACAATGTATGACAGCCGCTCATCGGAATACTCATAGACCCAGCCGGTGGCACCACTGACCTCAGAGCGCACCTTCCACTGGCGGTGGCCGAGCGTCTCCTGGGTAGCGGGTTCGATGCGCAGGCAGTAGGGGCCTTCGATCACGGTGAAGGTTTCGCCCGCCTGCAGGCTGCCGGTGGTCTGGCTGCCGCCGGGCTTATCCGCCGTATCCCCCATCAGGCTCAGGCCGTACTGCATCGTGTCGGAGAGCCGCGCCCCGAAGCCAACACGGATGCCGCGATCGGGCAGGAACGGCGCGCTGTAACACTGCGCCGGGTCGTAGATGCGGTAGCCGCGGAACACACCGAAGTACAGGCGGTAATCGGTGAACGTCCCGCTATACTCGTGAACCCAGCCTTCCAGCCCGGAGCGCTCCACCCGTACCCGCCACTGACGATGGCCTTCGTTGCTGCCCGGTGCGCGGTAACAGAACGGCCCCTCCAGCACGACAAACGTCTCCCCGCGCGGCAGGTAGCCCACTACACGCCCGCCTACGCCGCTGATGGCCGTCATGGGTAGGCCCGCCGGCAACTGCTGGCTGACGATGCCACGCGCGCCGATCTGGACGCCGGTGCTGGGGATGTAGGGCGGCTGGTAGCAGGCGTCGCCGCTGGCCGTAGCAAAGCCGCCTGCTGGCAGAGGATTGATCGGGATACGCAACTCGGCGCGGGCCAGTGTCGCACCAGTGCCCATGACGATCACACGTAACTGCAAGCGGACCTCGGTCGCGTCTCCGCCGGGCAGGATCGGGATCACGCTTCCGTTGCCTTCGGACGGCACTTCCACAAAGTGGCGGGGCCGCTCAACATTGAAGGTGCGGCCGTCGGGGAAAACCTGCTCAAAGACCAGATTAGTACCCGGTGCGCGGTTGTCCACCCGCCAGTTCAGCGCCACTTCTGCCCGTCCCAGGGCCAGGTCCAGGGCGTCTACGCCGATGGTGTCGGTGGCAAAGCGCGTGATCACGGGCGGCACCAGGGTATTGGTGGGCGAGGGCGTGAAGGTGGCTGATGGGATGGGCGTGGCGATGATGCCCAGGTCTATCACCGTCGGAACCAGGGTGTAGAGCGCAGGCGTGAGCGTCGGCGGCGGGGTAGCGGTGGGCAGAGCGGTATGGGTGGCCGTCGGGCTGGCACGCAGCGCGGCCAGGCTCAGGGGGGTGTTGGTCGGCCCGGGTGCGGTCACCAGCGTTTCCGTGGCCGTCGCCGGGATCGTGCCGGTCGTCATCGGTGGCGTACCGCCCCCATTGCAGCCCGCCAGCGCCAGCACGCCGGCCAGCAGGACGGCGACGCGCTTCGTCCAGTGACACATAATCTCCCGCTCCTTCTTAAGAAGACTGTCTTCACTTACAGAGTACAGGAAAAACAGACCGCCGGAACTGGCGCGGCGGCAGTGCGTTGGGCAAACGTGGGGATAGCGGTGGGTATGGCCCGGCGCGTTAGCCGGCATCACCTTCGCTGATGCCGGTTGGCGATCGCCCGGCAGCCGCCTTGAGCCGCCGTAGCGCCCGGTGGTGAGGCTTCAACCAGCTTTCCCCCAGGGCGCGGTCGAGCAGATCGGACCGGCAGCGGATCGCTTCCAGCAGCCATTTGCGGGCGGTATCCCGCTGGCCAAGCTGGGTGTAGCAGACAGCCATGCGGTAACAGATGATGCCGTGGCGGCTGGGGTCGATGGTGTCCAGCACGCGGTCAACCGTCAGGGCTTCTTCCCATTCCTGGCGGATCAAATGCAGTGAGGCCAGGTTGTTCCAGGCCTGGCTCAGCTCGAGGATGGCGATCTCGCTGGCCCGCTGGACGGCGGCCAGCGCCTCGTCATGATCGCCCTGCTCTTCCAGCGCCCCGCCCAGCAACAGCCAGGCGTCAAAGTAGGTCGGCCAGATGGCGATCGCCCGCCGGCAATGCCTGATGGCGTTGTCCCACTCACCCCGATCCATATGCTCCAGAGCGTAGGCCCATTGCTCCGAAGGGTTTTCCTCCCACGGGATGTGACGGCGAACCTCGAGGATACTGCGATCGTCATCGGGGGGCATGGGGCACGCTCCTGGTTCACACCGGGCGAGTTGCCCCTCATTCTAGTATGGCCGCTCATGGCGGGCAACCGGGGGATCAGGCCAGTGGCAGGATGAACCCGAATGTGCTGCCCTGGCCATAGACGCTGTTGAACACCATCTCCCCGTTATGGCGGGTGATGATATTGCGCACCAGATGCAACCCCAGCCCGGAGCCTTCCACCGCGGAAACCTCGCTGCTCCTGGCCCGGAAGAACGGCTGGAACAGCCGCTTCTGCTGATCTTCAGGGATGCCGTAGCCGGTATCGATGACCTCAAAGCGGGCTTTATCACCGTTGATCTGCATCTGCAATTGCACGGCCCCACCCGCCGGGGTGTACTTGATGGCATTGCCGACCAGGTTGGAGATGGCCTCATACAGCAGCGATGGCTCCCCCTGTACCATCACCGGACCCGGGGCAAGCGTCAGCTCGAAGCGTTGCTCCTTGCGGCGGGCCTGCTCCTGGTAGTCGCGGTAGGCCTGCTCAACCAGCGCCTGCAGATCCAGCAGTTCAGTCCGCAGGGCGCCCGATTCGTCCAGCCGCTCCAGGGAGAGGATGTCGGTCGTGATCTTCTGCATCCGTTCGGCGGAGCGCTCGATGAAGTCGAGGTATTCCAGCGCCTGCGGCTGGGTGGCCGGGTCCAGTTCACGGCGCAGCAGGTAGACAAAACCGATGATGTTGTTGAGCGGGGCGCGCAGGTCGTGCGTAGCGATGCGGATCATATCCGTCTTCATCTGCTCCAGGTTGCGCACCTGGTTGTATAGCTCCTGAAGCTTGGCCAGCTGGCTGCGGGATTTTTCATACAGCCGGGCGTTGTCGACTGCCGTGGCGATCCGGGCGGCCAGCAGCTTGAGGAAATCGAAAGTTTCTTCGGTGAAGCGGTTGGGATCGGTGGTCTCCAGGTTCAAAAAGCCAACCAGACGATCCTGGGACAGCAGCGGGATGGCGATCTGGGCGCGGGTCTGGGGCAGCAGCGGCAGGTAATCCGGGTCGGCGCTGACATCCAGCACGCGCTGGGCCTTGCGCTCCCGCAGGGCACGCCCTACCACGCCGCTCGTGAGAATCGACTCATCTTTCAGTTCGGCGACGTTGTAGTTGATATCCCGGACCAGCCGCAAGTGCTCATCCTGCAGCAAGCCGATCAGGCCGGCGCTGGCCACGCTCAGGCGCACAGCGGTATCCAGGGCCATGGTCAGGACGTAATCAAGGTCCAGGTGACGGGTCAGTTCCTCGTCAATATCGCGCAGGATGGCCAGGCGCATATTCTGACGGCTGCGATCGGCCTGGACGCGCTGGCGCTCGATGGCATAGGCGATCGATTGGGCCAGGGCGCGCATGTCGGTGTGGCCCTTAACCAGATAATCTTGCGCCCCGTTCTGCACGGCGCTGAGCGCGATCTGCTCATCATCCAGCCCGCTGAGCACCACAATCGGCAATTCCGGATCGGCCTTGTGCAGGCGGAGGAAAGTCTCCAACCCCCGCGCGTCGGGCAGGGTCAGGTCCAGCAACACAGCGTCAAACGTGCGCTGTTTGATCTCCACCAGGGCGTCACTGAGGTAGTCGACATGCACCAGCTCGTACTGCCGCCCGCGGGAGCGCCGCAGCGCCGTCGCGATCAGGCGCGCATAGCCGGGATCATCTTCTACCAGCAGGACGGCGGTGCTTTCACTGCTCATGCTTTCACGCTCCACGCTGCCCGTAAGCCCTTCCGCAACAATAATATTGCGGACATGGCTGATAGTGCAATCCATCCTCGCGATCTATCCCGTGAGAACCAACCCCATTGTAGCATGCAAACGCCTCCCCCAGGGTCGCCGATGTAGCGATCCACTGGTAGGTGTCCAGGTGGCAGGGATAGACACAGCCACCCCCTGCCATCCACGACAAAAATCACGCCGCCTCCATGCCGGAAGCGGCGTGAGCGAGCTTTCGATGGATCGGCGGCAGCCCACGATATGGCGCTCAACCACCCAGCGCCAGGGTCACCCCGCCGGATACCCCGGCCAGCAGATCGGGGAAGACGCCCAGGATCAACGTTCCCAGCATGGCAATGGCCAGGGCGACCGTCAGCGAGCGTGGTAGCCGCGGCATCCCGATGGTGGCTGGCCCTTCCTGCAGGAACATGGCCACCACCACCCGCAAATAGTAGTACGCCCCGAACACGCTGGTCACCACGCCCAGCACAGCCAGCCAGACCAGCCCGGCGTCCACCGCGCTCAGGAAAACGTACCACTTCCCGACAAAGCCCGCCGTCAGCGGGATGCCGGTCAGGCTGAGCAGGAAGAGGGTCATCAGCAGGGCCAGCAGGGGATGTTGCCGCCCCAGGCCGGTGAAGTTTTCCAGTTCAACGCCGCTGCCATCATTGCGCTCCACGGCAATCACGACGGCGAAAGCGCCCAGGTTGGTGAAGGTATAGGCCAGCAGGTAAAGCAATGCCGCCTGCACGCCGCGATCGGCCACCCCCGGGTGCCCTGCCGCCGCCACCGCTACCAGCACATAGCCCGCATGCGCGATGGATGAATAGGCCAGCAGGCGCTTAAGGTTGCTCTGCCAGATCGCGGCCAGGTTGCCCAGGATCATCGTCAGTGCCGCCATGACCGCCAGCGCGTCCACCCAGGCAGCCCGTGTACCTTCCGCCACGACCAGGGTGGGCAATCCCACCAGCAGGATGCGCAGCAGCGCGGCAAAGCTGGCCGTCTTGGTTCCCACGCTCATAAACGCAGTGACCGGTGTGGGCGCCCCTTCGTAGACGTCTGGCGTCCACATGTGGAAGGGCACGGCGGCCACCTTGAAGCTCAGCGAGACGGCAACCAGCCCCACGCCCAGCAACAGCAGGTACACCGTTGACGAGCCGCCCTCCACAATCGCGCTCACCGCCTGCCAGATAGCGGGCAGACGGGTGGAGCCGGTCGCGCCATAGATCAGGGCGATGCCGAAGACGATGAACCCGCTGGCAAATGCGCCCAGCAGGAAGTACTTCAGCGCCGCTTCTTCGCTCCGCAGGTCTGGCCGGCGGATGCCGCTCAGCACGTACAGGGGGATGCTCACCAGCTCCAGGGCGATGAAGATGATGATCAGGTCGTTGGCCGCGCCCATCAACATCATCCCCCAGGTGGTGAACAGCAGCAACAGGTAGTATTCCGTGCGGTGCTCGATCTGAGCGCGCTTGAGATAGTCGATCGCCAGCAGGATGCCGATCGCGGCGGCGATCAGGACGGTCACGTTGACCAGACTGGCGAAGGGATCAGCGCGGAGCATCCCGCCGAAGGCTTCCCCGCGCACATCGAAGTTGACCAGAGCGACCCCCAGGCTGATCAGTGTGATCAGCAAGGCCAGCCAGGCAATCCACCACTGACGTCGCTGCGGCAATAGCAGCTCGATCACCAGCAATACGATCGTGCCGATCACCAGCGCCAGCGCCGGGAGCGCCGCGCCCATATTGAGGCTTTCCAAGGTTGGCAGTTCGAACATAATCGCCCCTGGTTGGTCAGGATCGCTAAGAACGCAGCGCAGCATGGCTCCCGGGAGCGCGGGCATGACGCCATGGCCCAGGCGCCAGAAACTCTACCAAACCTGTCTATGACGGGCAGTATTGTATCCCGTCGCCGCGCAATGCGCCAGAAGCCCGAAGCGCCGTTTCACAGGCGGGCGCAGGCCCCCTCCGCGCCGCACTGGACGGAAGGGCGCCCGCCCCGTAGAATAGCCAGTGTTTGCCGGATCACCCTGTGGGGACGCCATGACTGACTCTGAGGTGAGGACGCTCTCCCCCATTGAGCGCGAAGCCGCTTATCGGCGCAACTTCCGCCTGTTCCTGGTTGACGCCATCATGTTCACGGTGGCGATGGGCATCATCGGCCCGTCGACGGTCATCCCTGACTTCATCCGCCGCCTGACGGATTCCGAAGTCCTGATCGGCCTTTCCAGCAGCCTGTTCGATATCGGCTGGATGCTGCCGCAGTTATTCATGGCCCGTTACCTGGTGCGCGTGGCGAGGAAGAAGTGGTGGTTCGCCGGGCCAAATATCGTTGTGCGCTTTGCCATCCCGGTCTTTGCCGTGATCATCCTGCTGCTGGGGGCGGAACGGCGCGGGGCAATCCTGCTCGCTTTCCTGATCTGCTATGGTATCGCAGCAGTGGGGGATGGCATTGTCGGCGTCCCGTGGGTGGACCTGGTCGGCAGCAGCCTGGACGACCACCGTCGCGCCCGCCTGTTCGGCTTTATGACGGCCATCTCCGGCGTGATCATGCTTGGCGTCGCCCCGCTGGTTGGCCTGATCCTCAGCGAACGCGGGCCGGGCTTTCCGGGGAACTATGCTCTGCTGTTCGGCATTGCCGGCGCACTCTTTCTGATCTCGATCGTGCCGCCGCTGTTTCTGAAGGAACTGCCCAGCGGCAAGGCGACGGAAACCATCCTCCCCTTCAGGGAGTACATCCCCCAGCTGGGGCGGGTGCTGCGCGATGACCGGGCCTTCCGGGCCATGATCATCGTGCGGATGCTCTCCAGCCTGTTCATGATGGGTGGGCCGTTCTACATTGGTTTTGCCACAGTGCGCCTGGGGCTATCTAGCGAGGTAGCCGTCCCGACGCTGCTGGCTATGCAGACCATCGGGACGATCAGCGGGGCGCTGGTTTATGCCTGGATGGGTGCCCGCCACAACCTGCTCTACATCCGGCTGGCGCTGCTGCTGGTCGCTGTGTTGCCAGCCAGCGCGTTGCTGGCGCGGGTTGCCGGGCCGTTGCCGCTGTATGCAGGATTCTTCGCCGCCGGGCTGGCCCTCAGCAACCTCTTTGCCAGTTATCTGAACTGGATCATCATGCACGCCACGCCGGAACAGCGCCCGATCTACACCGGCCTGTTCAATACTGTGGCGGCGGTGACGCTGCTCACCGCGCCGCTGATCGGCGGCACACTGGCGGAGGCGGTTGGCTACGAGGCGGTTTTCGCCGTTGCCCTGGCGATGGCGCTGGGGGCATTCTACGTGGTGATGCACTACATCCCCACACCGCGCCCGGCCCCCGCTGAAACGGAACCGGCGCCCGTTGCCGGGCCGGCAGGCTAGCACAGGGCGTTTTGCCAGAAGCGCTGCCATACACAACGGTCACTGCTAGCCCGGGCCAGTAGCGACCGTTGTTCTTCCGCGCTGGAAGTCAGGAGTACAAACCCGCTATCGCCGGCGCAGGAAACGCAGCGCGGCCAGGAAGATCACCGCACCAATGAAGGCGACCAGGATGCTTTGAATGTTAATGCCGCTGACACCAGCATTGACATCCAGCAGATTGAGCACGAAGCCACCCACGAACCCGCCGACCACGCCGACAATGATGTCGGTGATCAGGCCCTGTTCACGATTGGTTTTCATAACGATGCTGGCCAGCCAGCCCGCAATTGCGCCGACGACGATCCAGGAAATAAGGTTACCAATCATCGTACCGCTTCCTTTACGCTTTGCCGCACAGGAACTGCTACCTTTATTATAGGGAAGCCGGTAGCCAGGGCAAATGACACAGGCTACCTCCCGGAGCGCCGGGAGAACCCGTCGCATCGGGCCATGGCCTGTTCGTCGTCACGGGGAAGGTCCGGCGTCGAATTGGTGCATCTGTATTAAATCCATGTTAAACTATGTGCAGCCTGCCCAACCGATCCCGATCAGGGATCGGCCCGATCCTGAGCCGGGATCGGCGCGCTCTGGCGGGCGGAGCGACATCTGGCGCGCTGTAGAGTGTTCCACACTCGCTTAACAGTATGCTAACCAGAATTTCAGGGTATTCTTGCAGCCGGTTAACTGAAGCGGGGTACCGTCTTTGCTGCCGGTCTGCAGTTCTGCCGGAGAAAGGCGGCTTCGCTTTAGCGAACCATAGTAGCCGAATAGTTGTGTCAAGTTCTGCAGGTTAAAGGAGAGAGCAATGAATCGCACCAAACCGGTTGTTCTGCTGCTCGTCGTCGCTCTTCTGTTGGCGGGGGTAGTCCCTGCGCTGGCACAGGCGACCCCCATCGATATCCGCATGTGGATCGCCTTCACCGATGCCCGGCTGGATTGGGCGCGGCAGAAGGCTGCCGCCTTCAATGAGCTTTACCCCCAGTACAATGTGATTATCGAGGGCTACAACAACTACGAAGAGCTGTTCAGCGCTACAGCACTGGCCTTCGAGCAGGGCAATCCGCCGGCCATCGTCCAGTACTTTGAAGTTGCCACGCAGAACGCCCGCGACGGCCGCCTGGCGGATGGCACGCCCTGGTTCAAGCCGATCTCCGAGGCGATTGGCGACCGCACCGAGATCAACGGCCAGCCGGTCAACTTTGAGGACATCGTGCCCGCCGTCTCCAACTACTACACCCTGGACGGCAAGTGGACCTCGATGCCCTGGAACACTTCTTCGGCTATCTTCTATGCCAACATGAATATGCTCGAGGCCGCTGGCGTAACCGAACTGCCCAGGACATGGGCTGAGGTCGAGGCTGCCTGCGAGAAAGTCCTGGCCATGGACAATGCGCCCAAGAACTGCATCACCTGGCCGAATTACGGCTGGTTCTTCGAGCAGTCGGTGGCCCAGCAGGGCGCTTTGCTGGCCAACAACGGCAATGGCCGCGAAGCCCGTGCGACCGAGGTCTACCTGACCAGCGACGCCATGATGGCTTACGTCAACTGGTGGAAGGACATGGCCGATAAGGGCTACTACGTCTATACCGGCCTCCAGCGCGACTGGGATGGCGTCAACAACGCTTTCTTTGCCCAGCAGGTCGCCATGATCGTCACCAGCAGCTCCGACGTGACCTCCATCACGGCCACTGGCAAGGAAAATGGTTTTGAAGTCAAGGCCGGCTTTATGCCCTACAACCAGGAAGTCGAGTATGTCGGCAACCTGATCGGCGGCGCCAGCCTGTGGCTGACCAACGGCCTGGCCCCCGAGGTGGAAGAGGGCGCCCTGACCTGGCTGCTGTGGTTCACCAACACGGAAAACGCCGCGGACTGGCACAAGTTCACCGGCTATATCCCGATCCGGACCAGCGCGGTTGAGATGCTTGAGGCTGCTGGCTGGTACGAGGAAAGCCCCAACTCCCGCGTGGCCTCCGACCAGCTGGCCGCCGCCAAGGCTACCCCGGCAACTGCCGGCGCGCTGATCGGCGCCTTCCCGGCCATCCGTAATGAGATGACCGCGGCGATGGAGGATATCCTCATCAACGGCACCGATCCGCTGGTGGCCTTCACCAAGGCGAACGAAAACGCCAATGAGCTGCTGGCGGAGTACAACCTGCTGAACGCGCCTGAGGAGTAAATCCGTCCTTCACCCGGCCTGACGATCAGGACGGGCATGAAGCGGCAAGCGGTGCTTCCCGGAGTGTTGTTGCCTCCGGGAAGCACTTCCCGCTTGCCCGCCCTGGCTCAAGATGCGCCTGTAAGGGAATCGCATAACATTGGTACAATGCCCCTTGCGGATCAATCTGCCGGTGAGGGTTGCCGCCAGAGGGCCGGGCACAAGCAGGGGGAAACCGTGGCGACCGGGCAAAGTCAGCTACTGGCAGAGAGCGCCAGAGAGCAGCCAGGGGATGGGTAAACGGCAAGAGGCTTAAGGCCGTTGTATGGCTGTGCCCCGGTTTGCCCTTGTTCGCAGGCCCGATTAACGCTTCAATAAGGGTAGTGGCGGCATTGCCGGTTAGGTGGGTGATCTGGTAAGCTGCCTGAGCCGCTTGCCGATCGCGCAAAGTCCTGGCCGGCAGGCGGTCTCTGTAATAGATGGAAGCTACCTGGCAGGGGGGTGCCATGCCTGATCCAAGTCTACTTTTGCTCCTCGCCATTCCGGGGCTGATCGGCGCGGGATACCTGGCCTACGAATTCCAGCGGCTGGGCCGGCCAGCTACCTGGGGCGCTGCAATCGGCGCAGCGACCGGGGCGCTCGGCCCGCTGATCTTCATGTTGCCGCTCAATTTCTGCACTTTTGAGGCAGGCCGCAAACCGCTCGACATGCTGATCGGGGGCGTGCTGGTGGCCGCCGGGGCTGCCCTGGCGCTGGAAGCCGTCAAATATGTTGTGCGCATGCGTTTCACGCCCAGGGCGCTGGCGGAAACCCAGCATCAGCAGCAGGGCGTCTTCCGGGGCTGGTTGACGCCATTCCTGCTGCTGGCGCCGACGCTGGTTATCCTGGTGCTCTTCCTGTACTACCCGGCGATCGATAACTTCCGGCTCTCCACCCTGCTGGCCCGGCTGGGTACGCCGCGCACCGCCTTTGTGTGCGTGGATAACTTCACCCGCCTGTTCCAGGAGGATTACTACCAGGTTGTCTTCAATACCCTGGTGATCTCCAGCGGCATTGTCATCTTTGGACTGCTGATTTCCCTGGCGATTGCTTACCTGGCCTTCCAGCAGGTGACCGGGATCGGCATCTACCGTACGCTGTTGATCTGGCCTTATGCGGTTTCGCCGGCGGTGGCGGGCATCATCTTTCTGGTCATGTTCGATCCCGTCGCTGGCGTGATCAATCACTTCATCGAGTTGCTTGGCGGGACTGGCCTGCAGTGGATCAAAGACCCCTGGCTGGGGCGGTTCACTATCGTCGCCGCCAGCGTCTGGAAGATGCTGGGCTACAACGTGCTGTTCTACCTGGCCGGCCTGCAGAACGTCCCCAAGGATTTACTGGAAGCGGCGGCCATCGACGGCGCCAATGCCTGGCAGCGCTTCCGCCGGGTGACGATCCCTTCGCTCTCGCCGATCACCTTCTTCCTGATTGTCACCAACGTGACCTACGCTTTCTTCGACATCTTCGGCACGATCGACTTCCTGACCAAAGGCGGCCCGGCAGGCGCGACCAAAGTCATGATCTACGAAATCTACGAGCTGGGCATCCTGGAGTATGACCTGGGCAAAGCCGCCGCGCAGTCGATTGTGCTGTTCCTGCTCGTTATCGGCCTGACGGTCCTCCAGTTCCGGACCACGGGTCAGCGTGTCACCTACGGAGCGTAAGCTGATGTCAACCGCAACCGGCCAAACCATGCAGGCTTCGGCCCCGGCGTTCTCCTTCGCTGGGAGGCTGCGCCGCCTGATCCCCCGGCGCTGGTACATCCACCTGCTGCTGTGGATCACCTGCTTCATTGTTGGCTTCCCGGTGCTCTACGCCATGCTGGTCAGTACGCAAACCAACGCGGAGGTCACCTCGTTCCAGTTCACGCCCGGCACGGCGCTGGAGTTCAACTTCCGGGCGGTCATGTTCGAGCGTAACCTGGGCCGCTTTATGCTTAACAGTGTCCTGCTGGCGGTGGTGGTGACGACCGGTAAGACGGTACTCTCCCTGCTGGCCGGGCTGGCCTTTGTTTACTTCCGCTTCCCCGGCAAGTGGCTGGTCTTTGGCTTCGTGCTGGCTACGCTGATGATGCCAACCGAGATTCTGGTGATTGCGCTGTTCCGTTTTGTCTCCAGCCTGGGCTGGGGGGATACCTTCTGGGCGATCTCGGTGCCGTTTCTGGCCAGCGCCACCGGCTCTTTCCTCTTCCGGCAGCACTTCGCCAACCTGCCCGCCGAGCTTTCAGAGGCGGCCCAGCTTGACGGCGCGACGCCGCTGCAATTCCTGTTCCGCGTGCTTGTCCCCCTGAGCTGGAACACGGTCGGCGCGCTGGCGGTGATCCAGTTTGTCTACGTCTGGAACATGTACCTGTGGCCGATGCTGATCATCAAGAACGAGGCCTTGCAGGTGGTACAGGTGGGGCTGGGTTCGCTGCGTAATGTAGACGCCGGGCTGACCTACGGGCCGCTGATGCTGGCCGCCGTGATCGCCAGCCTGCCGCCGGTGATCATCTTCATCCTGCTGCAAAAGCCGTTCATGAGCGGCTTCGCCATCACCCGCGATAAATGACCTGCACCGGCAACCGCTGATGAGATGGGCCAGCCGGGCATGGCTGGCCCCTTGCTTTTGCCGCAGGAGAGTCTGGCCTGGCCAGAAGCCGGGGACTTACCGCACATCCTGCCAGGCGGTGTGCAGCTCACGCTCCCCGGCGCGAATGGCCCGCAGCAGGGCGTCCTGATCGACTGGCACCTTGTACACGCGGACACCCACTGCCTTGGCGATGGCGTTGGCGATGGCCGGCATGGTGTTAATTGACGGAATCTCCCCCACGCCTTTGGCTCCGTACGGCCCGGTTGAGAGCCGGTGCTCGATGATGTGGCTGACGATCTCCGGCGCGTGCTTGATACTGGGTATCTTGTAGCGAGCCAGCAGCGTCGACCAGGGCACGCCATCCTCGACAATGTAGCTCTCGGTCAGGGCGTTGCCCAGGGCCATGACAATCCCGCCTTCGATCTGGCCCTGCAGCAGCAGGGGGTTGATCGCCCGCCCGACATCCGTCCCGGCGATCACACGGTGGACATGCACCGTGCCCGTGTCTAGATCGACGCTCACCAGGGCAGCCTGAGTGGCATACGAAAAGCCAAAGTGCATATCCCCGCCCGTGCCCAGCGGCTGCGTGCGCGGCGCCCAGTATTCGTGCAGGGAGCGGGCCTCGTAGCCCTGTTGCTTGAGCAGACGGACGACATCGCCAAACTGCACCGCCGATCCGTTGAAGCGCACCAGCCCTTCTTCAAAGCGCAGGCGCTCCGGTGGCACGTCGTGTTCCTCGGCCACGGCGCGGCTGAGCGCCTCCCGCAGGCTGGCAGCGGCGCCCTTGACGGCGTTGCCGCTCATGTACGTCTGGCGGCTGGCGGTGGTCGGGCCGCCGTCGGGCGTCAGATCGGTGTCGGAAAGCAGTACACGTACCTGCTCGTAGCGCAGGCCAAGCTCCTCCGCCGCGATCTGGGCCAGCACCGCCCGCAGACCCTGGCCCATATCCGCCGAGGAGATGCGAACCTCCACCGTGCCATCCTCAAAGGCTTCTACCTCGGCCTCGGCCCGGTCCGGCGCGCCGCCGCCGAGGCCAGTGTTCTTGTAAGCGCAGGCCACGCCCCAGCCATAGGCAAGATTCCCTTCCCGCCAGGCCCAGCGGAAATCGCCCCCGGCCCGCATATCGGCTTCCACCCGGTCGATCGTCTCCAGCAGGCCGACGCTCTCCCGCAGCACCTGGCCGGTAGCGGTGGTCACGCCGACGGTCTGGGCGTTCTTGCGCCGCAATTCCAGCGGATCCATGCCCAGCGCCTCCGCCAGCAGGTCCATGTTCTGCTCCACGGCGAAGGCACTCTGGGTGACGCCGAAGCCCCGGAACGCGCCGCTGGGCGGGTTGTTGGTGTACATCACGTAGCAGTCGATTTTGGCGTTGGGGACGGCATAGGGACCGGTGGCATGGGTGGTGGCGCGGGTCATCACCTTATCGGAAAGGCTGGCATATGCGCCACCGTCGCCGTAGAGTTCGGCTTCCACGGCGGTCAGTGTCCCGTCGCGTTTCGCCCCGGTCTTGATCCGGATCTGCGTGGCGTGGCGCTTGGGATGCACCAGCAGCGACTCCTGGCGCGAGAGCAGGATTTTGACCGGTCGCCCGGTAGCGGTCGCCAGCAACGCGGCGTGGATCTGGCTGACGATGTCCTCCTTGCCGCCGAAGCCACCGCCGATCAGCGTCCCGCGCACGCGCACGTCTTCCTCCCGCAGACCCATCGCCCGCGCGATCTGGCTGCGATCCTGGTAGGGGATCTGCGAGCCGACGTAGACCGTCAGTTTGGGGTGCGCGGCGTCATAGCCAGCCGGGACGGCGATGCTGCATTCCGGCTCCAGGAAGGCATGCTCGACCGTTGGCGTGTGGTAAACACGCTCGATGATTACATCGGCCTGGGCAAAACCCGCCTCGACATCGCCATGACGCACCTTGATATGCTTGAGCAGGTTGCCTTCCGGGCGGCCCTCATGCACCAGCGGCGCCTCAGGCGAACGGGCGTAGATGGGGTCGCCGACGACCGGCAGCGGCTCGTATGCCACCTCGATCAGCGTCAGCGCTTCCCTGGCAATGGCGGCGGTATCGGCGGCGACCAGCGCCACCGCATCGCCCATGTAGCGCACTTTATCCCCTACCGCGCAGAGCACCGGCCAGTCCAGATGCACCAGGCCGTGGATATTTTCGCCGGGGATGTCTTCAGCGGTCAGGACAGCCCGCACGCCGGGCAGCGCCCGTGCCCGCGCGGTATCGATGGCCAGGATACGGGCGTGGGGATACTTTGCCCGCAGTGTCGCGCCATGGAGCATGCCGGGGAAAGTGTAGTCGTCGGTGTATCTGGCCCGCCCGGTCACGCGGTCGGCAATCTCCGGCACTGGCTCGCTGACGCTGACATGCCGCAGCGGCTCCTCGACGGCAGGGACGGCGGGCGGCAGGTGACCTTCCCCGCGCAGGGCGCTGGCCGCGGAATGAATGGCGCGGATGATGCTGGTATAGCCGGTGCAGCGGCAGTAGGTATCCTTGAGCGCCACCCGGATGTCATGGTCGGTCGGGTTTGGATTTTCAGCCAGCAGCGCAGCGGCGGTCATCAGCAGGCCGGGTGTACAGAAACCGCACTGCACCGCGCCGTGGAGGATGAACGCCTCCTGCAGCGGGTGGAGCTGCTCCACCCCATCCGGATCGCGCCTGGCCAGCCCTTCAACAGTGACGACGGCGCGTCCCTGGGCCTTGAAAGCTGGATAGTTGCAGGAAAGCACCGGCACGCCATCCACATGCACGGTGCAGATGCCGCACTCCGATTCGTTGCAGCCGATTTTGGTGCCGGTCAGGCCAAGGTCGTAGCGCAGCACTTCGGCCAGGGTGCGCGATTCGGGCACGTCCAGGGTGTAGGGGCGTCCGTTGACGGTGAGGGTGAGGAGGGTCATGGCATCGGCTCCCGGGGAGATGACAGGACGTTGCCTCTACTATACCCGATCATGGGATGAACCGGAGCATGGTTTGCTGCCGGGAGGCCGGAAGACACCGCACCGTCCGGCAATCGTATCGCTGACATCGTTTGCCGATGCCGGGCAGTAGTTCAGTATACGCGCAGCAGCAGGCCCTTGAGGTACTCCCCTTCCGGGAAGGTCAGGGCGACCGGATGATCCGGCGCGGCGCCGAGCGTCGCCAGCACCTGGGCGTCGCGCCCGGCGTCGATGAGCGCCCCGAAGACGATCTTGCGGAACAGATCAGCGCTGACGCCACCGGAACAGGAGAAAGTCAGCAACAAGCCGCCCGGTCGCAGCAACTTGAAGGCCAGCAGGTTGATGTCCTTGTAGCCGCGTGCGGCGCTTTCCACCTGGCGGGCCGTCGGGGCGAACTTGGGCGGATCGAGGACGATCAGATCGAACCACTGGCGTGCGTCGCGGCAGGCCCGCAGGTACTGGAAAACATCGGCCACCACGAAGTCGTCGTCCGCCACCGGGAAGCCGTTGAGGGTCACGTTGCGCCGGGCCAGCGCGATCGCCTCCGCGGAGATGTCAACCGTGACCACCCGCCGGGCCAGTCCATCCAGGGCGTAGACGCTAAAGCCGCCGGTGTAGCCGAAGGCGTTGAGTACGATCCGCTGGGGCGCTTCAGGGTCATGACGGAGCAGGTTGCCCAGTAGCAGGCGGTTGGCCCGCTGGTCCAGGTAGAAGCCGGTCTTGTGTCCGCGCCGGATGTCCACCAGAAAGCGCCGCCCGTGCTCGTCGATCTCGATCAGGTCGGGTGGCTCTTCGCCGGCCAGCAACCCGACCGCCGGTTCCAGCCCTTCCTTATCACGTACGTCAGCGTCACTGCGTTCATAGATGCCACGTGGCTGTAGATCGTCCATCAGCAAGGCAACAATCTCAGCCTTGCGCACATCAATGCCCAGCGTGAGCGCCTGCAGGACGAGCCAGTCGCCATAGCGATCGACGATCAAGCCGGGCAGGTAGTCGTTCTCAGCGTTGACCAGGCGATAGGCCCGGGGGATGCCGCCGGCGTAAGCCAGGTTGTCCTCAACGCGGGCGTCGATCGCCCGGCGGAGTCGCTCTCGCCAGAAGGCAGCGTCCACGCGCTCGGAGGCATCCCAGCTCAGCAGGCGGACTTTGATCTGCGAATGGGGGTTCCAGTAGCCGGTCGCCAGGAAGGCGCCGCTGGAATCGACCACGCGCACCAGATCGCCGGGGGCCGGGTCGCCGTGAACCGCCGCCACCGCCCCGGAAAAGACCCAGGGGTGACGGTTGAGAACGGCCTTTTCCCGCCCGGCGTGCAGGACAACCGTGGGGAGTACTGGTGAATCTAGCATGGGCCTAGCATAGCAGAAGGCGCGGGCGGTGACCAGCCGCAAAGTGTTGGGTGCGGGCGAAAAGGGAGATCGGGGACAACCGACGGGATAACCCCACGCTCCGATTGTGGATAAGGGCTGGAAGACCTGTGGATAAGCCGCCGGAATTTGGGATAACTCTGCCGGGCTTGGGAAAACCGGGGGTTATCCCCGCTGATTTGGGAAAAATTAGAGATATGTTGGGATATGGTTAGAGCGTTTGTCCATCGGGCGTGCCGCGCGCTCCGCCGCTTTTTGCGGCAATGTGCCCATACAAGGGCCGCGCCTTCCGCGCTACAATGACCGGCAAGGCATGGGCGCAGCGAAAGGACAACCCCCGTGGACGAATTGAAGGCGCGCATTCTGGCCGAGGGGCAAAACCTCGGCCATGGCATTCTCAAGATCGACAGCATCCTCAACCACCAGATGGACCCCCTCCTGATGAAGCGTATGGGCGAGGAATTCGCCCGCCGCTTTGCCGACAGGCATGTGCAGCGCATCCTGACGGCGGAAGTTTCCGGTATTGGCCCGGCCCTGATGACCGGCCTGGTGATGAACGTGCCGGTGGTTTACGCCCGCAAACAGAAACCGCTGACTATGTCCGGCCCCGTCTACCTGGAAGTTGCGCCCAGCCATACCAAAGGCGGCGAAGTGTTGCTGCTCGTCTCCGCTGAATTTCTGCACGCTGGCGAGAACGTGCTCGTCCTGGATGACTTTCTGGCCTCCGGGCAGACGATCGAAAAGCTGGTGCGCATGGTTTTCAGCGCCAAAGCCAACCTGGTCGGGATCGCGGCGGTGATCGAGAAGCTCTTTGAAGGCGGGCGCGAGCGCATGGCCAAGTATGGCGTACCGATCGAAGTACTGGTCAGCATCAGCGAGATGACCGATGACGGGCGCATCATCTTTGCCAACTGAGCACCCTAGGGACGCCACAGCACCTGTGCGCACCCCGATGACCGATCTCAAGCAGGGCGGCCTGGTGATCGTCGATTACGGGTCGCAGTACACCCAGCTGATCGCCCGCCGGGTGCGGGAGCAGGGTGTCTATGCCGCGCTGGTGCCCTATACCGCCAGCGCCGAACAGGCGCTGGAACACCGCCCTGCCGGGATCATCCTCTCCGGAGGGCCGGCCAGTGTCTATGAGGCGGGCGCGCCGGACCTGCCGCGCTGGGTGCTGGCCAGCGGCCTGCCCGTCCTGGGCATCTGCTACGGCCTGCAATTGCTCACCCAGGCCCTCGGCGGGCGGGTAGCCCCGGCCCGTGAACGCGAGTATGGCCCGGCCACGATTGCCATCGCTGCGCCCGGCCCGCTTTTTGCCGGGCTGGAGCCGCAACAGCCGGTGTGGATGAGCCACGGCGACCGCCTGGAGGCGCTTCCGCCGGGCTTTCGGGTATTGGCCCGTTCGGAGAATTCACCCTACGCCGCCATCGGCGACGAAACGCGCCGCCTGTATGGCGTGCAGTTCCACCCGGAAGTTACCCATACCCCCGCTGGCGCCGAGATGTTGCGCAACTTCGCCCTGGGCATCTGTGGCTGTGAACCGCGCTGGCAACCGGAAGCGTTCATTACCCAGGCGATAGCAGCCATTCAGGAGCGTGTCGGCGGGGGGCGCGTCGTGCTGGGACTCAGCGGCGGCGTAGATTCGGCGGTGGCTGCTGCTTTGCTGCGGCGGGCCATCGGCGACCGTCTGCTGCCGATTTTCGTCAACAACGGCCTGCTGCGCCTCAATGAGGCCGAGGAGGTCATCCGCACCTTTCGCGACGAGCAGGGCCTGCATAACCTGCTGGCCATTGACGCGACAGAAACCTTTCTGGAGGCGCTCAGCGGTGTGACCGATCCGGAACAGAAGCGGCAGATCATCGGGCGGGTGTTTGTGGAGGTCTTCGAACAGGCGGCGGAGCGTTCCGGGGCGCTGGACTGGCTGGCCCAGGGGACGATCTACCCGGATGTGATCGAGAGCGCGGGCACCGGGCGGCCCGGCGCCCACGTGATCAAAAGCCATCACAACGTTGGCGGCCTGCCGGAGCGGATGCGGGAGCGCCTGGTGGAGCCACTGCGTGACCTGTTCAAGGATGAGGTACGGCGGGTGGGGGCGGCGCTGGGCCTGCCGGAGGCGATCCTCTGGCGGCAGCCCTTCCCCGGGCCGGGGCTGGCCGTCCGCTGCCTGGGCGAAGTCACCTGGGAGCGGCTGGAAACGCTCCGCAAGGCCGACGCCATCCTCCGCCAGGAGCTGGCGGCAGCGGACATGCTACGCGGGGAGACGGCTCAGGCTTTCGCCGTGCTGTTGCCGGTACGCAGTGTGGGCGTGATGGGCGACCAGCGCACCTATGGCGAGGTGGTTGCCCTGCGGGCGGTGACCACACAGGACTTCATGACCGCTGACTGGGCGCGCCTGCCCTACGATCTGCTGGGGCGCATCGTCAGCCGGATCGTCAGCGAAGTGCCGGGCGTCAACCGGGTGGTCTACGACATCACCCCCAAGCCTCCGGCCACGATCGAATGGGAGTGAGGGGCGCTCACCAGGGCAGCCCGCACAGATCGATCTCGCCCGGCGGCCAGGTCAATCCCTCCCGCAGCGGCAGGATCAGGACGTGCTGGCTGGCTTGCTGGCGTTCCCCGCGCCAGCTGGTGAAAAACAGCGGCCCCGCCACCGGTTGCCAGCCCAGGGCCGTGTAAAATGTCAGACGGTGTGCCTCACAGATGAGCAGGCCGAAGTCCGCTGCTGTCTCTTCTCGCATGGCAGCTTCGGCGCGGGCCAGCAGCGCCCGCCCTACGCCGCGCCCGCGCCAGCCCGGCTGGACGATCACTGCCCCGATCCCGGCCAGCGCCACCGGCTCCCCCCCGACGGTAGCTTCCCGCTCCGTGATGCTCAGGTGACCGATCAGGTCACCGCCGATGGTGGCCAGCACGCGCCAGTCAGCGGGCGCGGTGTGCGCCATCGGCCAGTGGAATTCATGAAGAAACCAGGCCGCGATCTGGTCAAGCCATAGCCGGGGCACATCCCCCGCCCGCCAGAGCGTGATCACTGGCTGCATCGGCGACGCCTCACCAGGGCAGGCCGCACAGGTCGATTGTCCCGCCCGGCCAGGGGCGGCCCGCCAGCGGCAGAATCATAACCACGGCCTTCATCTGGCGCTTGCTCCCATCCGGCATGGCTACCAGCAGCGGATCGTCGACCTGCTGCCAGCCGTGGCGGGCATACAGCGGGGCGCGATCGGGGCCGGTCACCAGCAGACCAAACGGAGCGCGCAGGGCTTCCCGCATGAACTCGCCAGCACGAGCGACAGCAGCCGAGGCATACCCCCGCCGTCGAAACTCAGGCGGGGTCATCACCGTGCTCAGCCCGGCCAGGGGCAACGGCTGGCCGTCCAGCGCGCAGCGGCGGGCGACGACACCGGCGTGGCTGACCGGCATGCCGCCATCCCACACGATCACCCGCCATTGCGCCCGGCTCCAGGTGTACTCATTGGGGGTGAAGCAGGCTTTCTCCCACACGGCGAGCAGCGGGCGCAGCGCTTCCGGCAGGTCGGCGTCAGCATAGACGGTAGTGGTGATTTCTGGCATCAACATCCCTCGCAGATGCAGCGTCAATACCCACCGACGGGCAGGCCGCTGGGCACGGCAGGCGGGATCAGGTCGCTCAGGTCAGCGGCGGCGGGATCGGTCAGCGCCTCCAGGAAGGCCAGCAGCGCCGCTATATCCTCGTCTGTCAGTGGCATAGGGGATCCGGCCAGCGGGTCGAGCGTGCTCAGGATCGCTTCCAGCGTTAGCGGATCGTTCCAGATATTAGCCGCCAGTTCCGGCGTGAGTTGCCCCGGATCATAGCCGCGCAGCTCATCCAGCGGGGCGATCATGTGCCGCACTGCGCCTTCCAGCGTCGTGTAGGCCCCATTGTGCAGGTACGGCGCGGTCAGGGCAACATTACGCAGCGGCGGGGTACGGAAGGCGAAGTGCTCCGCCGGGTTATGGGTGCGCCGCCCGCGCCCATAGTCGAGCGGTCCTTCCTCCTCCTGGCCAGGACCCAGCTGGGGCGCGGCCACGTTGTGAAATGCCTGGTCGGTCAGCAGCGGCCCGGCATGGCAGCGGGCGCAGCCCGCCGCGCCGTAGAACAGCCAGGCGCCTTGCCGCGCCTTGTTGCTCAGGGCGGTATCGTCCCCGGCCAGGAAGCGATCAAAGGGGCTGTCCGCGAAGGCGAAGGCCGCCGCCTCGTAAGCGGCGATGGCCTCTGCCGCATGCTGGAAGCCGATCTGCTCCGGCGGCATGTCCGGGAATGCCGCCCGGAACAGGTCAACATAGCCCGGCACGGCCAGCAGCCGATCGGTCAGCGCCGCCCAGATCGCGGCGTAGTCGGGGTCAAGTGCCGGGTCGTCCAGCAGGGCCAGCGTATTCTCTGCACCATCGATGTCGACGTCGCCGGGGAAACCGCGCATCTCCGCCGGGGAGGTGACCGGAAACATGGCCTGGGCCGCCAGGACGCCTGATAGCCCGCCCGGCAGCGCCTCCCCCGCCGGGGTGCTAAAGCGGCCATCGGCCTCCTGCATCACCCGCCCATCCCAGAACATCACCTGCCAGGCGGGCTGCCCCCGGTTGAACAGTTCCGGCGCGTGACGGGCGATGAAGGGGCGACCGGGCATATGGAAGCGGGCCGGGCCAAGTCCGCTCGTGCCCGTGCCCAGGCCCAGCGACACCCCGTCGCCGGTGGCCAGCAGCGGGTGGTGACAGGTGGCGCAGGCGATATCCCGGTTGCCGCTGAGAATCGGGTCGAAGAAAAGCGCCTCCCCCAGCGCGTAGCGCGCCGGATCCGGTGGCGGGAGCGCCGGCAGTGCTTCCACGCCGTGCGCCTCCAGCAAGGCGCGCAGGTCGCTGGTGGACGGCCCATCCCCGGCCAGCATGCCGCCAGTGGCGATCACCAGCAGGGTGAGCAAGGTAGCAACGGCGATCGGTCGTCCGGACACAGTACGTTTCCCGCCAGGCGGCATCGTTCAGGGCAGGGGCAGGTTGGGGTATGGGGCGGTCAGGAAGGCGCAAAGCGGGCGCAGACTGGCCCGATCTACCGCGGCGACCGCCGCGAAGCCCACCGCCCGCCAGGCGCTGAGGGTGGGAAGCTGGCCGCGCAGGTGAGCCAGGTAAAGCGTCAGCACCAGCCCATGCGAGATAACCGCGATCGATTCTTCTGATGGGTGCCAGGAAAGCACCTGGGCCATTTCTCGCTTGAAGCGGTGCAGCGCGGCGGCGGCTGGTTCCCAACCGTGCGGGCTTTCCGCCGGGTTGGCGAAGCAGGCGGCGACAGCCGCTTCATAGCTGTGTTCGTCCGGGGCGGTATAGGCGCTGCGGTCCAGTTCGCCAAAGGCCGAGCGGGGGACAACCGGGATGTTGTAGCGCAGGGCCGCTTCTTTGGCTGCCGTGACCGCTTTTGGCTCGCGGCTGGGGTAGACGGCACTGATGTGCGGCCAGAAGGGCGCGTTGAGGAGGGCCGCTGTTTGCGCCTGCCCGATCTCGCTGAGGCCCCAGCTTGAGGCCGGAGTCTCCAGGTTGATCTGGGTGTGCGGGTGACGGATCAGGTAAATCAGGGCCATCGGCACTCTCTCCGGTTGAACGACCTTCTGCCTACATTGTAATGCGTAATGCCACAATTGACGCTCCTGCCAGCCAGCGCGGGCCGGGATGTGGTATACTGGGGCACACGTGAGGAATTGGATGTGGCAGGGAGGCAGGAGCGAATGCGCCGAATAGGGATGTTCATACTGGGGGTGGCGCTGGGGGCGCTGGTCGGGGTGGTGCTGGCGGCTTTGCTGACGCCCGCCTCCGGCGAGAAGATGCGCAAGGAAGCGCAGGCCTACTACGAGCAGCTCCTCGCCGAGGCACGGCAGGCCGCCGAGGCCCGCCGCCGGCAGCTTGAGCTGGAACTGCGGGACATGACCGGCGGCGCGGATAGCCCCGCCTGACCGCACACCTGATAACCCCGGGGCCGTGGCGGTGAAGCCACGGCCTTTTTTGTTGGGTGCGTCCCGGTGATGGTCTGTGCCGGGCTTTTTATGAGCCGACTTACCCCTCATCCAGCAAGTAACGGGCGATCAGGTGCGCGGAATGTTCCAGCGCCTCGCGGTGGGTGCGCTCGTAGGAGTGCGAGGCGTCCACGCCCGGCCCGATCAAACCGACCCGTGCGTCACCCCCCGCCCGCCAGTAGGCCGTACCATCTGAGGCGTAGTGCGGGTAGATGTCCACCCGGTACGGGATGCTGAAGGTTTCCGCCAGGCGGCGCAGCCGGTTATTAACCTCGAAGTGGTATGGCCCGCCGCTATCCTTGACGCAGATGGTGGTGTGGAATTCGTCGGAGTTTTGCCCGTCGCCCAGCGCAGCCATATCCACCACGACCATCTCCGCCAGATCGTCCGGCCAGCCCGCCGCGCCGCCATGCCCGACTTCCTCGTAGTTGGTGATCAGGATGTACGTGTCCTGGGCGGGGACAGCGCCCGCCGCCTGTAGCGCGGCCAGCCCGCCGTAAATACAGGCTACGCCCGCCTTGTCATCCAGAAAGCGGGAACGAACAAAACCGCTGGGCGATAGTTCCACGCGCGGGTCAAGGAAGATGAAGTCGCCGACCTCGATACCCAGCACCCGCACGTCGTCAGCGCTGGTCACCCGCTCGTCCAGGCGGATTTCCATCGTCTCCTCGTTGCGTTCGGTGGTGTGGACGCCGCGGTTAACATGCACGCCGGGGTTGACCGGGATTACACTGCCCCGGTAGCGGCGGTTATCATGCGTGCGGACGGTAACGCCCTCAAATTCGATGCCGCTCCACATGATCCCCCCGATGTTGGTGGCACGTAGCCGTCCGCTGCTCTTGATCTCCTTGACCATCAGGCCGAGCGTATCGGCGTGGGCGGTCAGGCCGCGCGGCGCGTCAGCAGCCCTGCCCGCCACCCGGATCAGCAGTGCCCCTTTGCGCGTGCGGGACGTGCTCAGGCCGGGCATCTGCAGCGCGGCAAAGGCATCTTCTACATACTGCATCGCTTCCACGTGATAGCCGGTCGGGCTGGGCGTGTTCAACAGGCCGACCAGGAAGTCAACCAGCGCATCAACAGGGATCGTCAGGTCCGTCACAGGGGCCTCCAGCAGGGCAAATCCGGCGCAGTATGGCGGGATTATACCTGAAACAGCGCCGGGAAGGGCGCGGATAGCCCCAAGGGAGGCATAACAAACCGGGCCAGCCTGGAGGCCGCCCGGCGCAGAGTTGTTCGTTGCCTGAGACGATCAGAGCATGCGCACTACGCCCAGCACCTTGCCCTGAATCTGGCAGTTGTTGGGATGGACGTAAATCGGCTTCATGTTGGGGTTGCGCGGCTGCAGGCGAATGCGCGTCCCTTCGTCGTGGAACTCCTTGAGGGTGGTGGTGCTATCATCCGGCAGCCAGACGGCCACCAGGTCGCCATCCTGGCAGGTCTGTTGCTTGCGCAGGATGACGATATCGCCATCGTCGATCAGAGCGTCGATCATCGAGTCGCCCTGCACCTTGAGGGCGAAGACCTCGCCGGGGTCCAGGCCGCGCAACATGGTGCGCGACACCTCAATCACGTCAATGTCGGGGTCGTAATACTGGCCGAAGTCACTGCCCGGCAGCAACACCGGTTCGCTGGCGACTATGCGCCCGACTAGTGGCACCAGGGCGACATTGGCCGGCTCGTAGGCGCGCACGGGCTGCTCGATCAGCGGGACGCCGGTGCGCCGCCGCAGCAGGCGGATGCCACGCGATTTCTCCCGCGTGCGCTCCAGCCAGCCCGCTTCAACCAGCTTATTCAGATTGTAGTTGACCACCGACGTTGAGGCGATGTCACAGGCTTCGCCGATCTCGCGGATAGTCGGCGGGAAGCCTTTCTGGTCGGAGAATTTCTCGATGAACAGAAGGATATTCCGCTGGCGCTCGGAAAGTTCTTCAAAAGGGTTTGGCTGGTCGCTGGTGATCATGGACGGCACCTCGCACATCAGTTCTATGAATTGCCCACAGTATAGGCGAACAGCAGTTCGATGTCAAGTCTTTTCCCAAATTATCGCAACTTTTTTCCCTGATCTGGTGGGACCCGGCGGGAAGGAAGGAATCTCCCCCCGCCGGGCCTGACCGGCTCAGACCGCTGCCGCGGTGGAGACCGACCGGGCGCGCACTTCCTCCGCCCTGACCTCCCGTCCCAGGCGTTCGGAGAGGTAGATGCCCTCCGAGATCAGCATGGTGTTGAGCGCCAGCGCGTCAGTGGGCAGCAGGTCCACGCGCCCCTGTAACGCGGCGATCCAGTGATGCTGCGGGCTATCGTAGACATCGCCGTCGGGGTAAACATTGTGCCGCCGCCAGTTGAACGCGCCCATATCCGCTGTGCAATCCAGTTGCAGGTCACCCGCGTTGCGGTAGAACCCGAATGGTTCCAGGCGGATGCCGCCCAGCGATCCCAGCACGATCGAACCGTCGAAGCGATCCAGATGCACGGCCCAGGCTTCGATGATGTCCAGTGTCACGCCGCCCGCCAGCCGTACAAAGCCCAGCCCCAGCTCCTCCACGTCATAGCCGCTGAGGGCCTGGCGCTGCAGGTCCATTGGCGTTTCCTGGTAGGTCTTGCCGCTGATGGTCAGCACATCCGGGTTGTCCAGCAGGTAAAGCATCCGGGCGATGTGGTAGACGCCCATGTCGTAGAGCGCGCCGCCGCTGGCCTGCGCCTTTTGTACGAAGGCGGGCGTGCCGTAGCCGTCCACATAGGGACGCCCCCGACGGCGGTGGCCGGTTGAACGGGCGTGGTAAAGCCGCCCCAGTTCCCCGGCGTCGATCAGGCGGCGGGCGGCCAGTGTCTCGTCTTTGAACAGGGTGCTAAGCTGGATGCTCAGTCGCCGCCCGGTCTGACGCGCCGTCTCATACATCCGCAGTGCGTCGATATACGCCCCGGCCATCGGTTTTTCGCAGTAGACGTCTTTGCCCGCTTCCAGCGCGGCCACGGTGACCGGCATATGCAGGTTATTGTGCAGGCAAACATCGACAGCCTGGATGTCGTCCCGCGCCAGCAGGGCGCGGAAGTCGGTGTACACGGCGGGGATGTTGTGCTCGGCGGCCACACGCCGCGCTTCGGCCTCGTTGATGTCGGCCACGGCGACGATCTGGGCGCCGGGGACTCTGGCGTATTCACGAATGTGATGCTTGCCGATCTGCCCCACGCCGATGATACCCAGGCGGATCGGTTCCGCTGCAGAACTGCTGATCGTCACAGCTTACCCTCCTGACCGGGTGCTGCCCGGTCGAAGCACCGAATCGGAACCGCCCTATTCGCCCAGGACACGGGCGATCAGGGCGCTGGTCTTGCGCACACCGGCGTATTCATCGCCGTCGCGCGGGACGCTCTCGATCCCCCACACGCCATTGTAGCCACTGTCGCGCAACAGGCGGATGATGCGGGGGATGTCGGCGGTGATCTCGTTGCCCGCCTCGTCGAAGGCGAAGGTCTTGATATGGGTGGCGCGGGCGTAGCGTGCGCAGAGCGCCCAGCCGCGCTCACGCATCCCTTCAGCCCAGTTATTGGTGTCAAAGAGCAGGCCCAGGCCGTCGATGGCTTCCAGCATCCGGACGACGTTCTCCGGCACGTTGGAAGCGCCCCAGTGGTTCTCGATCAGCAGTTCAATGCCCAGGGCGCGGGCGCGCGGGATCAGGTCATGATAGCCTTCGACGACGATCTGGAACTGCTCAGCGGGGAAGTCCGCTGTACCGCCGGAGTCGATGCGGATCTGGCGGGCGCCGAGCCGCGCCGCCGCATCCAGATAGCGATAGGCGATAGCGCGGTTGATGGCCCGCGCCTCCGGCGTTGGCTCATAGATGTGCGCCCCGTCAACGGCCACGCAACCAAAGGGCATCCCGGCCTGTTCCGCCGCCGCTTTGACCCGCGCCAGGAAGGCCAGCTCGTCAGCGGTCAGGGCGGCGCTGGCCGGGTCGCCGCTCGCCCTGATCACATCGTCGCGGGCGCGGATCGGGCCGAAGTGCCCGTTCCAGGCGTCCAGTTCCGCCGCGCCCAGTTCCTTGCAGTCCGTGATGTACTTGAAGATGTCCTGCTTGCCGTCCTGCAGCAGGCGGTGAAAGCTGTAGGAACAAATACTGAACTTCATGCGGGTTTCCTCCTGCCGATGCTACTGCCAGTGCCCGGTAGTGTAGAGCCAAGCTACGCCGGGCGCAAAAGCCAGAAGGCCGGGAGACCGGGAATGACGAGGCAGGCGGCAAATGGCAGGGCAAGAATCCAGGAGTCCGGGAAATCGGCCCCACTGCCTGTTCCCGGTTTCCTATTCCCCATCTGTGTCTGGCGCGAGGATCGGTCTGCCTTCCGCATAGAGGACGGCGCGGGTTGTCCCGGTGGCCAGCGGTGTGATCAGCATATCCACCGCCAGCGCCGCACCGGGGGCCAGCGCTCCCGCGGGGCGCTCGATACGCAGGCCCGTGATCCGATCGGCGTCATCGTACAGGACACCGATCACCAGCAGATCGCCTACCGGGAGCAGCCCATCATGGCGCACCTGTCCGGCCAGCCGGATCAGCCCGCCGTCGATCGTCAGGGTCGGCTCGCTGACAGTCAGAGAGACAACCGGCAGGGATGCTTCCCCCGGCAGGCTATCGCCCAGCAGCCCGGCGCGGGCGGAAGCGAAGGAAGGCGGGGCCTGAAAGCGGACAGCATAGGCGGCCCGCTGGCCGGGCAGGATGGCCGCCTGGGGCAGACTGGCGGCGCGCCGGGCCGCCACCCGCCCTGCAGCATCGATCAACTCCACCTGGATGTTGACGCCAGTCAGCGGCGCGGCGGATTCCGCGTTGACGGCCCAGCCCAGGCAAACTACCTCGTCAGCCGGCGTGCGGTAGCAGACAGGGGCGGGCAGCGGCTGGATGCCCGGCGTCGCGGTTAGCAGGTAGCGGGCCAGTGTGGCGGTGGCGGGTCTATCCCGTTCCGCCGGGATCAGCAGCACCTGGCCGGGGTAGACCAGCCGGGCGGGCAAATCGCCGTTGGCGGCCTGCAACGCAGCGATGCTTACGCCGAAGCGCTCAGCAATGCGGGCCAGCGTATCGCTTTCGGTAACGGTGTAGTAAAACGGCGTGGCCGAGGGCGCAGGGGCGGCGCTGGTGGCTGCCGCCGAAGGGGTTGCCGGGGCGGGGGTAGCTGTTCCGGGGGTGCGCGGGGTAGCCGCGGGCGAGGCCAGGGTGCGCAGAATGAGGGTGGCCTCAGCGGTGGTAGGGACTTCCAGCGGCAAGGGGGGCAATGTGGGGGCGCAGGCGGCCATCACCCAGACGAGCACACAGAGCATGGCGATCTCGCGCAAACCCCAGCGGCCCATTCCGGTGTGTATCCCTCATTATCCAGCAGGCGGGTGTGATATCCCGCATTATAGCCCGAACTGCTGAAAGGGAAAGCCGCCGTATTCTTTCACGCAAAATGTTACCGAGGGGGTATGGTTCACTCAAAAGATAATGTTACCGAGGGAACCATGTCCAGCGACGAACAGATGACCATTGATGAACGACGCAAGTACCTGCGAACGATG